>JASHWX010000189.1 GCA_030043815.1 Candidatus Rhabdochlamydia sp. | reverse complement strand
TTTCAAACTCTTCTTGAGGAAAAAAATTACTTTACAGGGCACCCTCCTCAGGATTTTTTGCAACTATAAGGATCTAAACATTTTTTTGTCTATTGAGTCGTTGCAAAACTCCGGCACATGGCAAAAACGCCTTTTTGAGTCATTTTGCCACCCCGCACCCGAGCACATACTCAAATGGAGTAGGGCTCGGGTGCGGGGTGGCAAAATGACTCAAAAGGGCGTTTTTGCCATGTGCTGGAGTTTTGCAACTGGCTCTATTGTTTACAGATTTCTTAAATTTTTCTAGAATCCGCTAAGGGGGGTATCCATGGCGGAAAGACCTGTCGAATGCGGCCACTGCAAAAAGCCTGTGAAGGTGACGTATAAAGAGATCGCGGGCGGTGCGATCACCGTCACGGATACATGCGCTGACTGCCCCATCTTGCAGCAAAAACTGCATGGAGGGGCCCTTGCCCCGCAAAAAGGGGAAGGGCTGGCAGAGACGGTTTGCTGCGGCAATTGCCGGACCACGCTGGAAGCGGTCAAAACGGGCAATCCCCTTGGCTGCAGCGAATGTTATGCGGTCTTTTCCGATGTCCTCATCTCAGAACTCAGCGCTGCGAATAAAATCCCGGCCCGCATCGCGAAAAAAAACCAGCCCATTCATATCGGAAAGTCTCCGAACAAGCCTCTCACGATCCCGTCTTCGAGCCGCCTGACTGCTTTGAATGAGGCTCTCAATGAGGCATTGAAAAAAGAAAATTATGAGCAGGCTGCCTGGATTAGGGATCAAATTAAAGCTTTAAAAGATGGAAAAGAGTAAACTTCCGCAAGCCCTTCTCGATCACCTGCCCTGGGAAAAAGAGACCAATCCCATTTGGCTAAGCTCGTCTTTTACTCTTCACCGCAATTTAGCCCGCTATCTTTTTCCTCCCAAACTCGACGAAAAGCAAATGCAGCAAATTGAATCCGCGCTTAAAGAGCCTTTGCTTAAAATCCCCCTGCTGAAGTCTCCTGTCCTATTAAAAGCGGAAGATACGAGCGCCATCGACAAGGAATATCTCTACGAACATTTCTTAAGCGGGGACGGATTTCAAAATACGCTTGCCGGCCAAGGTTTTATCGTCGATGACAGCTGTCATTTCATGGCCAGGCTCAACGCCGGCGATCATTTACAGCTTCAGCTCATCGACTGCGAGGGCAGCTGGGAAAAGGCATGGAACCAATTGAATCAAATCGAGACAGAAATTGGGTCCGCTCTTGATTTCGCCTTCTCACCCAAATTTGGCTACTTGACCTCCGAGCCTGCGCTTTGCGGCACAGGTCTGATCGTCAATGCCCATCTTCACCTTCCGGCGCTCATCCACACTCGCCAATTGCAAGAAGCGCTGCTCAAACAAAAAGAAGAAGACCTCGTTGTCATGGGCATGGGCGGGTCTGAAAATGAATTTGTCGGCGACATCGCGGTCATCGGCAATGCCTATACACTGGGCGTCAATGAAGAGAACATTATCCATGCAGTCGAGTCGCTTGCGATGAAGCTCATGGCGCTCGAAAAGACGCTGCGCACTCATCTGCAGCATGAAGACAATGCCGAAATCAAAGACCAGGTCAGCCGCTCTTTCGGGCTTCTCCTCCACTCCTACCAATTGCAAACAAAAGAGGCTTTGGGAGCGCTTAGTTTGATGAAGCTGGCGATTAATCTCGATTGGGCAGCAGGGATGACAGACGATCAAATCAATGCGCTTTTCTTTCAGTGCCGACGGGCGCACCTCCTTCATCTCCTCGGCGAACAGCAGCAGAGCGACTTATCAGAAATCGCTCGGAAACGCGCTGAATTTTTACACAAGCACATACAAAGCGTTTCTTTGAAATTTGAGGCCTAGTGTCTAGTGGTCCTTAACAAAGGTTCTCGGAGCAATTTCTAGCGTGAAAGCGCGCTCAAATTAACGAACGCGAGTTCATCCGTATTAACTCAATACGAATGAACTCGCGTTCGTTAATTTGAGCAGCTTTGACGCCGAAATTGCATCAAGAATTTTTGTTAAGGACCACTAGCTCATATTCTTCCAATCGATCGGGCACTGATGGACTGTCGGCGAACGGTGGACGCTGCAGAACGCCTTTTCACAGGCGCATGTAGCGAGAATTAATGCCGGAGTGAGCACCGTTGTGCAATTAGGAAACCGGCACTTCTGATCTTTCTCTGATGGGGAGCCGACCTTAAACGTTTTTCCATCGGGACCAGCCGATTTCGTTAAAAGCAATCTTACAGAACTAAGCGGGACCGTTCGCGCGCATGATGCAGGTGCTGATACTGCCATATTGTCTCCAAGTATTCGATCGAGTATCATGTAGAGTGTGCCTAAGGCCGGACTCGAACCGACGACCTCCGCATTACGAATGCATTGCTCTACCAGCTGAGCTACTTAGGCAAAACTCAAAAAGTTTAAATCAAAGGATGTTTTTTGCTCAATCTTATTCAGTCACAAGGAATTAAAGCGCTCCTTCTCATGGGCGGGACAGGTGTCCGGTTCGGCAGTGAACTCCCCAAACAATTCCATCGATTGGCTGGCAAAAAGGTTTACCTATACACCTTGGAAGCCTTTCTTCAGTCTGGCCTCTTCGAAGAAATCCTTCTCGTCTGCCCTGCAAATTGGATGGAAGAAGTGCGGCGAGATATTGCGTCTTACGCGGTCAAAATTACTCTTGTGCCAGGAGGAAAAACGCGTCAAGAATCTTCTTTAAATGGACTGCTCGCTTGCGGCGAGTCCACTCAAATTGTCGTGATCCACGACGCCGTGAGGCCTTTCGTCTCTCAAAAAATTTTGCGCGATAACGTCTTAGGAGCAATCGAACATCGCGCCGTCGACACATGCATCCCTTCAGCGGACACGCTTGTCTTTGCTCCCAATAAAAAGATCATCAGCGGCATTCCCAACCGATCCGAATATCTGCGCGGACAAACACCTCAGAGCTTCGCTTATCCGTTGATTCTAGAAGCCCATTTGAAAGCAGACGCTCATTGCAGCTCCGATGACTGCTCGCTTGTCTTGAAGCTAGGCCATCCGGTTCACCTCGTTGAAGGGAGCGAAGAGAATATGAAAATCACCTCTTCTCTCGATCTTTACCTTGCAGAACACCTGCTCAGGCTTCGCACCGCGACTGTCCTGCCTTCTACCTCTCTTGCAGGAAAACGGATTGCCGTCACTGGAGGTACAGGGGGCATCGGACGGGAATTATGCCGTCTTCTCGAGCAAGAAGGCGCCATCCCCATCCCGCTTTCCCGTTCATCGGAATATGCAGTAGACCTGACTTGTTTTCATTCAGCTAAGCAAGCATTTGAAAAAATCGGCCCGCTCGATGGCCTCGTCAATAGCATCGGCCTGCTCAAGAACAAAGAACTCGATCACCTTACGCCCGAAGAAATCGACCTTCTCATCGAAACGAATTTGTCAGGCGTCATTTATAGCTGCAAATGCGCATGCCTCAAAAAAGGCGCGCACATCATCAACATCGCCTCTTCCAGTTATGCCCGCGGCAGGAAAAATACTGCCATTTATGCGAGCGCAAAAGCCGCCGTCGTGAACTTCACCCAAGGACTTGCCGAAGAAAAGCCCGATCTCTTCATCAATGCCCTCGTCCCTCAGCGCACTCACACCTCAATGCGCCTCGATAACTTCCCCGATGAAGACCCGGCCACCCTCCTTGCGCCCGATGAAGTGGCCAAAGAAATTATATCTCTTCTCAAGCAAAGCACCGTGACAGGTGCGATCGTAGAAGTCAGAAAATCTAAGGCATCATCCGATAATTCAGATGGTTCATGATCCAGATCGAAAAGACGACAATGATCAGCATGATCGAAATCGTCGAAGCAAAAACGACTAAATTCCATCGCGGTCCTTTTTCACTCAAAATGTGCAGAAAAAAGATCGACTGAGCAAAGCCCTGCAAAACTGCAAGGATCAAGACGGTCGCCACATTCATTCTCATCTCTAAATGGAAAAAATCGGGGCGGAACAATATCAAAAACGAGATCAGGGTGAAGACCATCGACGAGGCAAAACCAAGAAGCCGCGATGATAGAGATTTTGAAGGCATGATGATGATCCTACTTTAAAAGATGTCCCAATCCATAGACAACGGTAAAAATAAAGACCCAGACGATGTCGAGGAAGTGCCAGAAGAAGGCCAGTCGAAAAATGCGGGAGACGTGAGGGGGCGTCAAAGGGCGGAAAATTAGCCGGGAGATGGCGACCGCCATCCACAGCAAACCTATGGAAATGTGCAATCCATGCGTTCCTACAAGGGTAAAAAATGAAGAGAGAAAGGCGCTGCGCCGCCAACTTGCCCCGATGTCGACAAAATGGGAAAATTCAGACAATTCGATGTAAAGAAACGAAAGCCCAAGCGCAAATGTGACAGCAAACCAGAAAATCGCCCAATTCCTCTTTGTGCGGTACACAGAATAAGTGGCAAGAGCGCATGTAAAGCTGCTCGTGAGCAGGATCAGCGTTTCTGCAAAGGCCGTAGGCAGCTTGAACAGATCACTTCCAGACGGCCCTCCAAAAGTATTTTCGTGCAAAACAATATAAGTGGCAAAAAGCACGGTAAAAATCACGAGGTCGGTCATCAAATAGACCCAAAACCCGAAAATCTTGATATCCCCTTCCTCGGTCACTTTTCCTCCATCTGTCTGATCTCTTTCGCTGTCAGCACATATTCTGTATTTTCATCAAACGAACGGATGATGACACAGGCGATGATCCCAAAGATGCCGAGGATGCCAAGCCAAAGAATATGCCAGACAATGGCAATCCCAAAGAGGAAAGCAAATCCAGAAATATAGATGCCCATCCCGGTATGCCTCGGCATCTCAATGTCTTCATATTCTTTAGGGAATCGGCGGCCGTTTTTTTTCATTTCCCAAAATTCTTCGCGGCTCGTGACGGCCGGGATAACAGCAAAATTATAAAAAGGCGGAGGTGAAGAGGTCGACCATTCCAATGTCCTTGCATCCCAGGGATCCCCCGTCTTGTCTAAATTTTTCTTCCGGTCCCGGATGCTGACAATGATTTGTTGGATTTGAGTGGCCACTCCAAACATGATGATGATAAATCCGATCATCGCAGTGATGTACAGCGGCTGCCAGCCAGTCGAGCTGACATAATGATCCAGCCGCCTTGTTGCTCCACTCAATCCGAGTAAATAAAGCGGGCCGAATGCGACAAAAAAGCCGACAAACCAACACCAAAATGCCCGCTTGCCTAACTTGTCATTGAGCTTAAAACCGAAGATTTTCGGGAACCAATAAGTGACTCCTGCAAAAATCCCAAAAAGCGCAACGCCGATGATCATCGAATGGAAATGAGCGATCAAATATAAGCTATTATGCACTTGAAAATCTGCTGGAGGCGAGGCCATCAGTACACCTGCCATCCCTCCAATCATAAATATGCATACAAAACCGATAAACCAGCACATCGGGGAATCGAACGTGACTCTCCCTTTACGCATGGTCAAGATCCAATTGAAGACTTGCACTCCCGATGGGATCGCGATTAGCATGGTCACAATGCCGAAGAAAGCATTCACATCGGCCCCGGCGCCCATGGTGAAAAAGTGGTGCAGCCAGACCAAATAAGAAAGAGCTGTGATGGCAACCACTGCATAGACCATCGAAACATACCCGGAGATTTTTTTCCGAGAAAAGGTCGATACGATTTCTGAGAACATGCCAAAGGCTGGGATCACCAAAATGTACACTTCTGGATGGCCCCACATCCAAATGAGATTGAAGTACATCATTTGATTGCCGCCGGCTGCGATGGTAAAGAAATGCATGCCTAAGGTCCGGTCGAGCCAAAGAAGAAACGTGACTGCTGTCAGCACGGGAAACGCTGAGATGATCAAAATCATCGCACAAAGGGAAGCCCAGGTGAAAAGAGGCGTTTTCATTAACGTCATCCCTGGCGCGCGTTTTTTGATGATCGTAACGAGAAAGTTAATGCCTGCGAGCAAACTTCCCAATCCCGATAACTGCAGGCTCCATATCAAATAATCCACACCCACGCCAGGATTGAATTCAATCTCCGATAGCGGAGCGATCGCAAGCCAACCCGTATTGGCAAAATCTCCGCCGAGCAGGAAAAACAAATTAATGAGCGCGCCTCCAGCGACAGTGAGCCAAAAACCCAGCGAGTTCATGAAGGGAAATGCCAAGTCTCGCGTACCGATCTGAAGCGGCACGATCCAATTCATCATCCCGAAGAAAAATCCCATGGTCACAAAAAAGACCATGATATCGCCATGCGCTGTGACAATTTGTTGGAAGTGATCTGCGCTCAGGTAAGCTTGCCAATCGGACGCCATTGATTGTTGGGCCCATATCATTCCTGCATCGACAATCCCTCGAAAGAACATGAGCGAGGCAAAGATCATGTACATCGTCCCGATCTTTTTAGGATCGGTCGACGTCAGCCATTCCTTCCAAAGCCACCTCCAACGCTTTTTTTTCGTCAAATAAATCGCTACGGCCAAGCATAAGAGCGCAATCGCAGTTGACCCTGCGATCGTATACCATTCATGAGGTAGAGCGTTTAATGTGAGTTTTCCCATGGATGCATGTATTTCATTACAATTTTCATAAATAGATCTTTTTCCACATACGAATAATACGTCACAGGACTGTTTAGAGAAGGCTGGAACAATTTGCCGTACTCCGCATGGTTGAGTTTCATCGGCGACATTTTCACAACATCGACCCAATCATCAAAATCTTCTTGCAAAGAAGATACGGCGACAAATGTCATATCCGCAAGCCCCTTTCCGTTGATCTCAGCCGCTCTGCCGGGAAAGACGCCTGGCTCGTCAGCCATGACATGGAGCTGCGTTGCCATCCCTGCCATGGCATAGATTTGCCCGCTTAGCTCAGGAACCCAAAATCCGTTCATTGGAGACCCATCGGCCGAAAGTTCAAAATGAATCGGAGTCGCCGCTGGAAATTGAACATAATTCAACGTCGCAATCCCTTGCTCTGGATAAATGAATAGCCATTTCCAATCAAGCGCTACAACCTGGATTTTGAGCGGCTTGACGTCGCTTTTGATCGGCACATAAGGATCCAAATCATGTGCATCAAACCATGTCATCGTCGTCATCACGGCGATGATAATAGATGGGATCACCCAAAGAATCACTTCGCTATGCCGATGCTCCGGATCGAATTGAGCTTTATTCTTCGCTCGGTATTTCCAGGCAGTGTAAAAGAGAAGAAAAAAGGTGGGAATGATGACGATGAACATGAGGAAATAGTTCAATCCGATCAGATGCAGCTCTTTACGCGCGATAATCCCCTTAGGCCTCATCAGCAACGCATGTTCGCTGCTCAAGACAAAATACACGGCAATCCCGGCAAAAATGATTGCGAGAATGCCGATGGCCACTTTAATCTTGTTCATGTGCGTATTTCATACATGAACAGAATTAAAATCAATTTATACCCCACTCGCTCAAAAAGTTGGAATTTGGACCTGCGCGAAAGTTCCTGGGGTTGAGTGAATCTGCCAGTGTCGGACAGCCAGTGAATTTGAACCCGCCTGGTTCAAATTCACGGCGTCCCTACGATAGATCTTCTAAAAAACACGGTAGACCTTCAGAAATTTCTAAACGAAAGCATTTTTAAAAAATAAGTTGGAGCTGGTATATTTTTGATCCAATCGAAAAAAACATTGGGGGATCCATGTTTAGAATTTTAACTCTCATCTGTGCCTTTTTTGCATTGAACACTTCGCTAATGGCAAAAAACTCAGATCAGGTTTACAAGCACAGAATGCAGCTGCAGGTGGCAGATGCCCTCGGATTTCCTGTAGAAGGCTCGCAATTTTGGGTCACGATTGAATTTACAAAACGGGGCAATGAAATCACTCTCAAAGTTCCTCTCCTCAACTTTACGACAGGTCAAGTTTCCACGCTGAATCCCACATATCCAGCAGGGCAAGTCGTAACGGGATTTCCACTGGGAGGTTATCTTTTCACTTCTAATGGCTTTTTGCCGCCGGATCTTCGGCCGAATGATTTAGTGCCCCCATCTGTGATCGCGGCTTCCAATAACGGCATGAGTCCCGTTTTTTCCTTTGTCCAAGCACCATCGACATTGCCGACTCCGCCAACTGGGTACATCGTGCAAGTGAGAAATGATGGATCGCTGCAAGTTCAGTGCGCAGGCACCTTCGGCAATATCATCCCATCCGGCCCGCAGATCTTAATGCCGTGCACGATCAAATACTTCGCTGGAAAAAACGAGACAATGCAGTTTAATTTTCCGTTGAGCACAGGACAGACTAATACAACTCAATTTTCATATCCTAATGCTGGTGATGGCGTCAGAGATACGCATGTCAATGATGCTTTTGATGGCGTATTCGGTTGGGCATGGTGTGACAATTCGATGATTGCTGATAAGACAGGTGGTAATTTAAATGCAATGGTTGCCATTGGAAGAATAGATAAAAAAGGTGAATTTAAAGTGGGTAAGCCTGTTCAATTAACAAATCTCCCACCTGGAGTTATGGCCTGGGATACAGCTGTTGCCATCAATCGTCAAGACAAAAATAATATCGTCGTTTCTTATGGAGTTCTTGACTATACCGTTTTTCCCCCCGCCAGTTTTTCTGGCCGTGCGGTTTCCTTTGATGGCGGCAAGACGTGGCCCGAAATTTTAGATTATACCGCGTTCACCGGTACCATTGCAGGGAACACTTTGACAGTGACCGATGTTTCATTTGGCACAATAGAAGTAGGTCAAGTGCTTAATACCTATTTTTCCCCTACGGGAATTGTTGCAGGGACAGAAATTACCGGATTTGGCACAGGAACAGGGGGAGTTGGAACTTATACTGTCAACATTTCACAAACTGTACCTGCCCCCTCGTATATCGTCGCCAGCTGGCCGCTCAATGGTTTTATTCCCATTCAACCATTCTATTCGATTGGTTTTGGGGACAATCGCGGCGTGTCTGCCGATAAATACGGCAATATTTGGTATGTAAGCACCATTTTTTATAGTGAAATGGCCGAGCTTGTCGACGAAGCGATCTTTTTTGCTAGCAGCGATGGGGGAGTAACATTTCAGAATGTGTATACTGTTCCGTTGCCTCCTTCGTACATGCAGGGAACTTACTACACAGATTATCCTCAAAATTGTTTTGGAGGCGATGGCTCAGGCAATTATGGCCTTTGGTTCCAAACGACGTTTTATTATCTCGCTGATGGCGATGGTTGGCCTACCGTAGGCTTCATTCCCATTTTTGGCCGCGGTTCTTTTGGAACTCTGACATCTAATCCGCCTATCTCCTACAATATGTTGACCAATTTTACCAATAGCATTGGAGAAATGGACTTAACGGCATCTTCCGATGGCAGGGTTTGGTTTAAAGGAGGTGTGGCACCCTCGATTGAAAACGCCTTGATTGAGTGTCCTTTCAACTACATCCAACCCACTCTAGTGATGTTCAAGTCCCCGGGAGCACCTGAACAAAACTATTCAGGGGCATGGGGTTTTGGTCTCTGGAATTCTGTTCAAGAGAATACAGTACCTCCTTCCTCTCAAGGGATCATTTCGCAGCCTTACGTTGGTTTTTTTAACAACTCGGTTCAATCGATTGTCTATGATGAGCAAAGGCAAGCTCTTTATTCGGTGGATTCAACGAGAACCCCGGACAATTCGCAAAACATGGCCATTTATTTTAAGATTTCCAGAGACAATGGTCAGTCTTGGTCGAATCCGATTGAAATTTCGAATACTAACAAAGGAAATCGCGGTTTCCCATCCATGGCGCTGGATCCCGTCACGGGCAACTTGGTGTTTGGATGGTATGATGGACGCAACGACCCCACTTACCAATCACTAGGGTATTACGGAACGGTGATCCCCGCTAAAAAGCTGGATCAGTTGGTGAATAAAATCCCCCTTTCCAACCCCCTGTATCTCTCGCCCTAACCTTTGACAACGCTGCTCTGCATAAAAAAATGTGTAGAGCAGCTCCATCGACTCAGATGCAGCTCTTTACGCGCGATAATCCCCTTAGGCCTCATCAGCAACGCATGTTCGCTGCTCAAGACAAAATACACGGCAATCCCGGCAAAAATGATTGCGAGAATGCCGATGGCTACTTTAATCTTGTTCATGTGCGTATTTCATACGTGAACCCAGGCCTTAAGGCCTGGGATTTTTGTGGTTGGCGTGGGCTTCGCACCCACGCCAATCCATTTTTGAAATACCCGGCCCTTAAGGGCCGGGTTTCCGCCGGAGGACGGATGAACAGAATTAAAATCAATTTATCTAATTTTCACGACCATCGCAGAAAGATTATCCATGGAATTTGAATGAAAAGCGGACGAAACAATCTTCTCCGCAATGCGTCCAGCAGAAAGGCGGCGGTTCGCGTGAGCCGCATTGACGATATCCACTGTGCGGGCCACATCGTACACCCCATCGCAACACAAAATCAGATGGGTGCCCCGTTGAATCTCAGCAAGAGGCTTGCAAGTGATCGTCGGCCTTGCGCTTACTGCCCCTTTTAAACGAAAATCCCCAAAGGCTCCTCCCACTGCAAGGTCGCCATTGATCCGATCTACTCCCCTGACATCGATCACCTTGCCGCCTCTGTTCTCGATCTTTCTACGGACGCGAGGATCGTTCGGCTTCGCATCGTAAGAAAGCTGTTCAGCCGTGCCGTTGTTGTCCAACACAGTGCGTGAGTCGCCCACATTTGCCGTCCATAATTGATTGTTTAAAATCATCGCCACGGTCGCAGTCGTCCCCTGCTCCAAAGCCGTTTCCCCATGGAGATTTTTAAAGTCTTCATTCAAACGCACAAACGCCATTTTCAACGCTTTCCAAATCCCCGCCTGCGTCAGCCCATTCGCATTGAATTCGCGCAACGCCTCTGACAATTTTCTACGCAAATTATCGCTCACATAGCGCGCCGCCGTCGCCCCGCCATGGCCATCAAAGATCCCGAATAATTGAATCGGATAATGCTGACCCCTAATCACCAAATCAAACGAAGCGGCCAGGTGTTCGTCCTCGAGTGCATCTCTGTGACCGATAAAATGAGAGATCCCTACCTCGTAGTTCCCAACTCTCATTTCTTCTGGTTGCACAGGTAAAAGCCCAATACTCTGCAATTGAAATTGCTTGACCGGCTCTTGGGCCATCTGCTGCGCTGCGCGCAGCCGCTGTTCAACTAAGCTGCGTTGAATCTGATAATCATCCTTATGCAATCGAAATTCTCTTTGGATCTCAGGCGTCTTTTCAGAGGGTTTAGAAAATAAGCCGAAACAATGCATCAGCGACTTGAAGAAACTCACAATCGCTTCCCACACATTCTTCAAACAATCGGATAAGTCCGTAACCGCAGCATTGCGCGGATTGAGGGATGACATGGTCGAATGCGTCGATACAGCATAAGGCGAATGCAAATGGACTGCTGGAGCCGCGCTATGTGCGAGATCCAATCCTCTAGGTACGCTACTCGACTGCAGACTGACCTGTCCACTCATAATGTCTTCCTCATAAAAATTTTTCGTAAAAAGATTGTATCTCAACAGTAGTTTTTAATCCAATTATTGTGATAAGATTTTTGCCGTTATGACAGTAAATTTAAATCAATGTAATAAAGGCATTTTTAACTTCCATATTACCCAACCTCTCAATGAGGAAGACATTGATTTTGAAAACCTTGTTTACAAAGTTTACCACTTTATCCGATCCTGGTTTCAAGAAATATCTTATTTCTTTTCGACATTGACGCTCACGATTCAAGAAAAAATCATGGGCGCCCCCAGTGAATATGTCATTCCCTCAGCCACCAACAATCATTGGAAAGACGAAAGCCAAGGCCTCTATGTCGCTATCCACGGCGTCAACGGCCGGCCCAACATCTGGCATCCACAACTCAATGCACTGCGAGAAAAACAACCCCATTTTGATATCCGCCTGCCCTTTATTCCCAAAAAAGGGAACTGCTCTTTAGATGAGTCGGCATCCCCGATCGAAGCAATGATTAGAGACTATATCCGTCAACATCCCTCAAAACCCATATGCTTATTAGGATTTTCGAATGGAGCACGCATCGCGGCCGAGCTTGAAATCCGCCTCAGAAATACACAACCCCCCATCAAACTTTCAACAATTTCAGGACCTTTTGCAGGAACAAAGAATTTAGATCTCGCTAACAAGCTCAAAGTAGCGGATTGGATTTATACCCCGCCCTTTATCGATGAGCTGCTTTACCAGAGCAAAACCGCAACTGAGCTGATGAAGCGATTGAAAGATGCCTTCAATCGCGCACCCCGATCATATGATTTCTTCGCCACCCCAAATGATTCCCAAATCCGTCCCTACACTGGAAGCTTCCCTCACTTAGAAAATAAAGACGCGAACTACTTCCTCGTTACCGGCGAAAATCACAATAGCATAGTGTCTAGAGTCTCTGAATTGCAGGTCCAACGCTGCGTTGAATGGATGCATCGATTTAGCCATAGATGAGCTGATAACACTCTCGCTCACCGGGCATTAAGAATGAATTCAATACCTCTGCCAAAGAAAGCCACCGGTATTCGACATGCTCTTCGTTGAGCCTGATCACGGGCCTTTCTGTGTCGAAATCGACACGGAACAAATGGAATGCATAATCCCATTGCATATAGCGTATATAAACGGTTTTAAGAAATTCGAATTGATGTTGAGGCAATTCCAAACCTATTTCTTCCAAGATTTCTCTTTGAACTGACTGTTCTTTTGTCTCATTAGGTTCCGACTTTCCCCCAGGATTGCACCACTGACCGGGAAATTTTCCACCTTCTGAACGTTTGAGCAAAAGGAACTCCCCTCTGCTGACGCAAATGCACCCAGCGCCACTGCCAATGGGATTATAGTTTTCGGGTGGCGAAAGAGTGACAGTGGTGAGAAAAGAAGGAGAAGTGTTCATGGGGCTCTTATTAGTTCTAATGAGTAGAAGCATGCATGATTTTTGCCAATGTCTTAATGGTGAGATTACGATGCTTTAACGCTGAATACAGCGTTGATTTGGGTAAATTTGTCTTCTGTCGCAGACGCGATTTATTGACTGCATCAAGGTAGATGACAATCATTTCCATAGCGCCTTCCGGATCATTATTTTGCAGGCATTCAAGTATTGCCAATGCTGTTTGCTTTGGATCGCTGAGTTCCCTCAAAGGATGAACGCGTCTCAAGCCTTTTACTTTGTGGAGATCAACCTTCCGCGATTTTCCTAAAGATCTTTGTCGCACTTTTGATATCTTTATCTTGCACATTTTTACTACCCCAATCAAAAGCTATTCATGCTTTTTATCTTCTTTTGACTGCAATCGCAGATGCGCACGCTCAATTGCCTGGTGGAGTTTTCGACGAAGGGCATCTTTGGAAGGCAACGCTGTAAGATATTCTGCCACATGAATGCCCGCTTTGCCAAGTTCTAATAGCTCAATCCTTTCTTGTTGCTTCCCCGTGCACAGGATAAGCCCTATAGGAGACTCTTCTCCGGGGCGGCGTTCATGCTTATCGAGCCAGCGCAAGTAGAGCTCCATTTGACCTTTGTATTCAGCGCGGAAATCATCTAGTTTGAGCTCGATGACGACCAACCGCTTAAGGTCTCGATTATAGAAAAGAAGGTCTATATGAAAATCCTCCTCATCTATTACTATGCATTTTTGGCGCGCGAGAAAAGAAAAGCCAGACCCTAATTCTAGGATAAACTGTTCGAGTTCGCGCATGATAGCATCCTCTAGGTCTTTTTCAAAATACCGATCGTTCAGATTCAGGAACTCAAGGAAATAAGGATCACGAAAGACAAGGTCGGGAGTGAGACGATCTTCTTTACGCAACATTTCTATCTCAGCTTCAATGAGGGACTCTGGTTTTTTGGACAGGGCAGTGCGTTCGAAGAGGAGGGATCTAATTTTTCGCTCTAAGGTGCGATAGTTCCATTTTTCAATACGACACATTTCGGCGTAAAAACTTCTTTTAACAGGATCCTTGATGGGAATAAGGATTGTAAAGTGCGTCCAACTTAATTGTCGCAGCAGTGCTGCGACAATCTCTTGGTCAGGGAAGAGTTCATAGAACTGGATCATTCTCCAAAGGCTTTTTTCAGAAAATCCTTTACCATACTCAGCTGCCAAAAGTCGCGACACCGTGGCGACAATTTTCTTTCCATACTCAGCTCTTTCATGCTGAAGGACTTCAGATTGCACACGGGCTCCGACATGCCAGTAGAGCATTGCTAAAGTAGAGTTAACAGTAGAGGCAACAGCCTCTCTAGCTCGGTCGATCATTTTCCGAAGATCGCTAAGGAGTTCCTCTGGTAAGGAAGCGGGAGGGAGAGAAAGGGGTGGTATGATAGATAAGTCTTTTTTGTTCATAAAATGTTCCCTGTATTCACCAACAGAAGATTTTGCGAAAAAATCCGCTTTAGACCATTTTCATGAAATCACGAAAATGATTGATTATTAGAAGCTTAGAACTAGAATAAGTTTTTTTTACCTTCTCGATAACATTCAGAAAATCGTCCCAATTACTATATTCGAAAAGTAACTGAAGGTCCCTTGCCATCCAATATTCAACGTCCTGCTCAATATGTACAGTTTCTTCAATACTCTGAGATAACCTGACAATGATTTCTTTTTTCATGAGAAGATCCTTTCCAGATTGCCTCATAGAAGATAGTTTAGAATGTGAAAACGTTTCTTTCAATAAGAAGAAAGCTACCATCCTAATAATGGCAAAAAAGAAAAAGCGATAAGTTTGGAGGATGAAATCCCTTCTAACCAGCCTTATGAGCATGATTATAAAAGACTTGCTTGATGGACGCAACCGAATTTTGCTGATCTTTGCGGGTGCAATGAGCCCTGTTGCACCAAAATTGCACCTTCTCGATTGAGAACATTATGTTTAATCTGCGATAATCTGCCATCACATCTTCTCCTAGAAAATAAAACGAGGACTTGGATGATTAAGCAATTGTTTACAGTATTCAGCCTGTTAGCTGCTTCAGATGAATTACTTAAAGAGGTTTCAGCGCCTTTTCGTCCTCAAGAGCCAAAAAGCGTCATTTCTTACGATGCAGAAGAAGTTAAATACTCAAACTTAACAGCAGACGCGACCTTGGCCGGAACTTTAACTCTTCCCAGGTCAGGAAAACCATCTCCTGCTGTTTTACTCATTGCTGGCTCTGGCCCAATTGATCGTGATGAAACCGTATTTGGACACAAGCCTTTTTTGGTTGCTCAATGACTTGATAATAGCTGCGAGATTGGGGGAGCCCAATGCGCAATACGCTCTTAGACAATATGGCATATCTTGGTAAGAATATGGAGGAAATATTGATTAATTATTTTCACCCTCGCATTATCAAAGCCAGAAGAACTCATCTATTGTCTGAATTCTGAACCCAAGATAACTTGCATGGCTTACCGTTTTAGATGAGATTTTATTCGACAGTATCCTCATGTATTCACTCTAACGGTTATCGTCTTCTTGTTGGAGTTTTGATCCATTAGCGTCATGTTAAACGAAGGTTGATATTCGTTGGTGGGGACAAAGAGTAATTTATTGAAATACGAATGAGGTTGAATGATTTGATCTCTAGCAGCTTTTGATGAGAAATCAATATCTAAAGCATCATTGGCTTGAGATGACTTTACCCCGTCTACAATAGCGGGGATTGCCAGTGGCCATAAGAATAATGCTCCTACCCCGTATCCGGTCGCTCTTCCAACAGTTGAAGTATGTACTTTTTCAGCAACCTCTTCAGGACCTGCACAAGGCAAACCGACTCTGCTTAGCGAAAAGGTATAATTCTTGTCGCCATTGTTCTCGATATAAAGTTGAATAGGCTGATATCCCTCTGCAATAACATCTCTGTCTAAATATCGTTTGCAATCGCCTTTATTAAAGGCTTTTGCTACTACTACGATATCGCCTTGCCTCTGTGAAGTGGCATGAACAGCATCAGAAGCAAGTGTGTTCAGAGAAGCAGCTTGGTAACTTGCGCAGCTCGATAGGAAAATAAGCGCGCCAATAAAAGTTAAAACAGGAAAAGTTAAACGCTTCATAAGTGAGGATCTCCTTTTTTTGATTTGTTATTTTAAACAGTCGTTTTTTAAAATCAATTATTAAATAATTTGTATTAGTTTGTTAATAAAACAATTTATTAATATTGTCTTATTTCTCTATAAATACGGAACCAACGCAAGAAAAAAAATACTTAAAATAACAAAAATTTGTTTGAAATATTATTAAATCAGCATGCCAAATACAATATCAGTTTCATCGGAAATCAATAAAAAGGAGATTTATGAAAAAGTTATCGAAAGTGACTTTAGCGTTGGCTTGTCTTTTTGTTGGGGACATGGGCACCTTAGCTGCTTTAAGTAATAACGCCTCAAGTTGCGGAAATCCTAATTGCACTCTTGAATTATATGATCGATTTTCAGGAATGGTTTCCCACTTCGACAGATACGGCAATTTGATAGGCAGAACAAGAGGCTGATGTGAGCCCTTCCTAATTTTTTATCCGAAATCCAAAACTCTTACGAAGAGATTTCAAATGCTACAGCACTGTTGCGGTGAGAGCTAGTTAGGAGATTGAGACTTGCTGGACGCCTTTCAGGCGATGCGCACTGCGTGCGTCGTCGTCCTGAAAGCCGGTTCGCAGCTCAAGGCTGCTTCACTTCGAGTCCACACGCAGCCACACCGTGGCTGCTCAAGTCTCGAAATTTTTTTCGAGAAAAGCTTGAGGCATTTGATGGACTCCTTTCAGGCGATGCGCACTGCGTGCGTCGTCGTCCTGAAAGCCGGTTCGCAGCGCAAGGCTGCTTCACTTCGAGTCCACACGCAGCCACACCGTGGCTGCTCAAGTCTCGAAATTTTTTTCGAGAAAAAAATTTGAGACTTGATGGACTCGAACCATCGACCCTCTCATTAAAAGTGAGATGCTCTACCGACTGAGCTAAAGTCTCGTAAGAAGGTAAGTGCTCCTGGGAAGCACTTACGCAATGTGTTGACCCCAAGGGGATTCGAACCCCTGTTATCAGAATGAAAATCTGGTGTCCTAGGCCAGGCTAGACGATGGGGCCTTATACCAAAAGGCGCAATTATAGGCATCGTCTTGGATTTGTTTCAAGGAAATTACACTGTCATAATCTCTTTTTCTTTTGCGGCGAAGAGATCGTCGATTTCCTTGCAGCATTTATCGGTAGCCTCTTGGATGCCTTTTTCTTCCTTTTTCATGACGTCTTCGGTGACCAAGCCGTCGGCTTTTTGTTTGCGCACAAGCTCGTTGTTTTTGCGGCGGATGTCGCGGATGACGATCTTTGCGTCTTCGGCTTTTTGTTTGCCTTGCTTGACGATTTGCTTGCGCATGGATTCGTCCATCGGGGGGACGTTAATGCGGATGACTGGTCCTTCAACGACGGGCTGAAGATTTAAATTGGCTTTTTCGATTCCTTTTGCAATCGCTGCTGTGGTGGAGGGATCGAAGGGGGTGATGAGGAGCTGGCGGGGTTCTGGGGTGGTGACGTTAGCGAGTTCTTTGATGCGCATATGGGTGTCGTACGCCTCGACCGAAACACCGTCGAGCATGCCGGGATTGGCTCGGTTGCTGCGCAAATTCTTGAGTTCTGTCTTGAAATGCTCAACAGCGGCTTGCATTTTCGCTTTTGTCTGATCTGTCACGCTGCTCATTTTAACCTCCTGTTACTAGTGTTCCCTTTCTTTGGCCGCAGATGGCCTTGAGCATCGCTCCTTTTTCAAATAAGTTAAATACGCAAATGGGGATTTGATTTTCACGGCATAAAGCAATGGCCGTTGCATCCATTACGTTCAACTGCTTCGCCAACACTTCAGAATAGGTGAGATGGTCATATTTTTTGGCTTTGGGGTCTTTTTTAGGATCGGCGCTGAAGACGCCGTCGACTTTGGTGCCTTTGAGCAAGATATCGGCTTGGATTTCGCTGGCTCTTAGGGCTGCGGCTGAGTCGGTGGTGAAGTAGGGATTTCCTGTGCCGCCGACAAAGATCAAGATTGTCCCTTTTTGGAGCTCGTGCAATGCATGGCCCCAATGGAATGGCTCGACGATAGAATCGGTATTGAGGGCGCTCATCACGCGGCTGTTGACGCCTAATGAGGCTAAGGTTTGCTGCAGAACAAGCCCGTTGATCGTCGTGGCGAGCATGCCGATATGATCAGCTGGAGTTCGGGCAAAACCAAAGGCTTCTGCTTGGTTGCCGCGAAAGATATTCCCTCCGCCGACCACGATTGCTAATTGCACGCCAAGCGCATAGACTTCTGTGACGGCTTGGGCAATGACCTTACAGGCGTGGTGCTCGACGCCGAACTTTTGCTCGCCCATCAATGATTCTCCTGAAAGTTTCAGGAGAATTCTTTTATAGGCAGCTTTTTTGCCCTTTTGCACGAAGGTTAGCCTCCGACTTTCCAGCGATGGTAAGCCTTGATTGCGATGTGCTTATTCAAGCGTTTGCTCTCATTCGCGAGCAACTGCGCAATTGTGATTGTATTGTCTTTTACATATTTTTGGCAGACTAAACATACTTCGTCGCAGAATGCTTTGATTTTTCCTTCGACAATTTTGTCGACGATATTCGCCGGCTTGCCCGTGACTTGGCTTCGCGCAATCTCGGCTTCCTTAGCGCGCACTTCTGCCGGAACGTCTTCAGGGCGCAAGTATTCTGGCGATTCGGCAGCGACATGCATCGCAATGTCGCGGGCCAGCGCTTCTTGTCCGGCGCCCCCTGTCAAGACGACTGCGACGACGATTTTACCGCCCATGTGCGAATAAAGGCCGAATGAAAGCTCCGAGGATTTGGGGATGAGCATCATGCGCTTGACTTGGATGTTCTCGCCAAGGCTTTGGACCACGAGGGCTCTGTGCTGATCGATTGTGACTGAAGAATCTTTGCTGTACCTTTGATTCATCAATGCTTCAAGCGATGAGGATTTTGTGTCCGCAGCGTCTTGAGCGACGTCTTTCATGAATTGCTTGAATTTCTCATTCTGCGTGACGAAGTCGGTTTCCGCATTCACTTCTACGAGGGCGACAGCGTCTTTGCCTTCCGCTGCGCCAATGAGTCCTTCGTTGGTCTCGCGCCCTTCTTTTTTCACAGCGGAGGCCATGCCCGACTTGCGGAGAATATCGATCGCTTCATTCATGTCGCCGCCGGCTTTGTCAAGCGCTTCTTTGCACTTGCCCATGCTCACCCCTGTGCGGTCGCGGAGCTCTTTGACCATTTCGGCTGTGACTTTTACGGCGCTCATATTTCTTCTCCTTCGCTCTCTTCCTTCTCTTTGACTTCGAACTCGAATTCTTCAGGGGCTTCTTCGGCTTCTTCTTCCTCCCCTCTTTGATCGCCTTTTGCGACAGCGACACTCAGTTCGTTTTTGCGATCGATGATCGCTTGCATGATGGATTGAAGGATGAGCTTGATGCTCTTTAGGGCATCGTCGTTGCAGGCGATGACGTAGTCGATCGGATCGGGATCGCAGTTGGTATCGACAAGCGCCATGATGGGGATGCCGAGTTTTTTCGCTTCGGCCACCGCGATGTGTTCGCGGCTAGGATCGACGACGATGAGCAGTCCGGGAAGTTTTCTCATCGCGCGGATACCGGAGAGATTGCGCTCGAGTTTAGTTTGCTCTTTACTGAGCATAGAGAGCTCTTTTTTGGTAAGCCCTTCACCGCCCGTAGCAATTTTTTTCTCGTTGCGCTCTAAAGTTTTTACAGATTGGCGGATCGTCATGAGGTTGGTCAGCATGCCGCCAAGCCAGCGTTCGCAGACATAAAATTCGCCGCACTCTTCTGCGCATTCTTTGACGACGCTTTTCGCTTGCTTCTTCGTACCGACGAAGAGGATCGATTTGCGCTTTCCGACGAGTTCTTTGACCACTTGGACCGCATTGCGGATCTGCTGCATGGTCTTTGCCAGGTCGATGATATAAATGCCGTTGCGCTCTTCAAAGATGAATCGCTTCATCTTCGGGTTCCAACGGTGCCTTTGGTGCCCAAAATGCGCACCGCTTTCAAGTAAATCCTTAATGGTGACTTCTGTAGTAGCCAAGCCTTGTCCCTTTATGTTGACGACGGCATCCTTCCTTTAAGCGGAAGGATTTCGGTCTTGGGTTAAAATATCAGGGTTTTTACCCTGGGTTAATAAAAGAAATTTAGAAAAAAGCGCCTGATCAGAATCGAACTGACACAAGTAGCTTGGAAGGCTACGGTTCTACCATTGAACTACAGGCGCCCAGGTCCTAAAAAACTCCAACAGTTTTAACAAAGGGTGAATTTTTTTCCAAGGCAAAGTAAAGCATCTTTCATTAAAGTTAAAAAAACATGGACTACAACATCCCCGAAAAAGCCAATCGAGTTCTGAACTTGATCATCCTCGGATTTATCTTGATCTTGGTCCGGGTCTGGTACCTCTCGATCGTTCAGCATGAAGACCATTTGGAAAAGGCGCGCAAGCCGATGCGGCGCACCGCCATCGAAAAAGTGGAGCGGGCGACGATCCGCGATCGGTTCAATATCCCGATGGCCATCAATAAAATTCAATATAACGCGGCAGTGTGCTATGCGGACATCCGATCCATCCCTGCCGGCAAATGGGAAATCGATGCCAAGGGAAAGCGGACGCGCGTGCCCGTCCGATCGCAATACATCAAAAAATTATCTGAGCTTTTGAGCAAAGAATTGCAAATCGAGGCTCAAGCGATCGAGGACACGATCCACGGCAAAGCGTCTTTGTTCCCCCATACGCCGTTCATCCTCAAGGAAGATCTTACCGAGGAAGCGTACTGCCGTCTCAAAATGCTGGAAAAAGACTGGGTCGGGATCCGCACGGAGCAAGGGTCGAAGCGGCATTACCCGCTCGGCAAGGTAGGGTGCGACGTGATCGGCTACATGGGCGCAATCAGTTCAAATGAATATTATAAGATCGCGCAAGAGCTGAAAATTTTACAAGCTTATCTTGCGATGCGGGAAGCGGGGGAAATTGCCGTCCTGCCCAAAGGGTTCAACAACCCGCTCGAAGTGCGCGAGAGAATGAAAGTGCTTCAAGAAAAGGCTTACACGATCAATGACTTGGTCGGAAAGGCGGGATTGGAGTCATCCTTCGATGCCGAGCTGAGAGGCTATGCAGGCAAAAAAACTTATGAGGTCGACACGAAGGGCAATTTGCTGCGGGAGCTCCCAGGAGAAAGGCGAAAAGTTCCCGGGCAGAGGCTGATTCTTTCGATCTCCTCGGAATTGCAAGAATTCGCTGAACAGCTGCTGATGGAAAATGAACGCGTGCGCGAGGTCAGGCATCCCAATGGCGAGCCCGACTTGAGCGCTCCTTGGATTAAAGGAGGCGCCATCGTGGCGCTCGACCCTAAAACGGGTGAAGTGCTCGCTCTCGCTTCCTATCCAAGAACTGATCCCAACGATTTTGTCCTTAAGCGCTCTTCCGCCATTATCAAATGGCTGGAAAATGAAGCTTACATCGGAGAAATCTGGGATGGAAAACGCCCTCTTGAAAGAGAGCGGGTCGGCAGTACAGAAACACTCGAATTGACATATGAGAAATACCTCGAGTCCATTCTGCCTCCGCACAGCAGCATCCTCGCTGCCATGCAAAACATCGGGACCGTCGGGAGCGCGCTTGCATTGCAACAAGAAATGGAGTCGCTTCTCGAATTGTCGGGACAATCGAGCATGCAGATATTGGTCCATGCGCTTTATCCTGACCACCCCTCGCGAAAAAAAGTCAATGTAGAAGAGACCCTGCAACCCCATTCGAGAAAATTCATCGATTCGATCTTGGGTAAAATTTCTTATAACGACGATAAATTGCTCGTCCTCGACTTGTGCCGTCTATTCGTTCCTCATGTGGAACCTGAACTCGTCGAGAGCGTGAGTTCCCTTTCCCTATCCGGATATCGTGTTCTGAACCAGGCAGCGACCATCATCAAGAGCCAACTTCAAACTCAGGCGCGCATCGCATTTCATCAAAATGAGTTTCAACAGTGGCGCAATGCGCACTTTAAGGAATACTTAAGATCTAAGCGCAGGGAAGAAAAAGCGAAAAAGCACTACGCCAAGCCCTACACGGATTACTTGGAACAAATCGAAAAAGAGATGTTCAAATCTTATTGGGCAGAAAATCATTTGAAACTCATGCATGAGTACATTTGGCAGCATGCTGAAGACAAGCACGCGCAAAAATTACAACATTCCCTCGCGGCTCTTCCCCCAGATCTGCAGCTCAAATTCCTCGCCATGATGCGCTCGTTTGAGGACCTCAATCAGCCGCTGTATGGACATTATCGCAGTTTAAGGCACGTCAAAGGGGTGCAATTAGAAAAACATCTCGCTGCTGCATTTTATCCCCTGCAAGGGCATGGGTATGGAAGATCGCAGGCATTCCGCCAATCAACGCCGCAAGGCTCGGTCTTCAAACTCGTCGCCGCTTATCAAGGCCTCTTAGAGCGCTATCAAGAATTAGTGGAAATGCACAAAAGCTTAAACGACATCAATCCTTTGACCATCATCGAGGATTTGAAGTGGCATCCCAAATCCAATAGCAGCGAGCAGATTTTGGGTTATTCGATGGATGGACAGCCGATCAAGCGCATCCACAAAGGAGGAAAACTCCCCAAAAGCCACCCTGGCATGGGCAAATGCGATGTGGCGACAGCGATCGAGCAGTCGAGCAACATCTATTTTTCCATTCTTGCAGCTGAACAACTCAACGATCCGTTTGATCTCGTGGATGCGGCGAAAAATTTTGGATACGGAGAAAGGACGGGAATTGAGCTGCCCGGCGAGATCGTCGGCAATTTGCCCGACGACATCAATCATAATCTCACTGGGCTCTACTCATTTGCCTTTGGACAGCACTCCCTTGTCGTGACCCCTTTGCAAACGGCGGTAATGATGGCTGCCATCGGCAATAAAGGGCATGTCCTCAAACCTAAAATCATCCAAGTGATCGCCGGTCAAGAACCTCTAAGAGAATATCGAGATCCATTCGATCAAACCCAGTTCCCATTCCAAGAGCAGCTCTCAGCCATCGGCGTGCACTTTCCCCTCTTTACAGCAACTCAATCCGAAGCTGAAGACCCTTTCGTTTGGTACAGCTCCCCCGAAGTGAAACGCAGGCTTTTCATGCCCGATCCCATCCGCGATCCGATGATCGAAGGGATGCATCGCGTGATCGTCAGTCCCAAGGGAAGCGCGCGCCCAGGGGTGATCCAGGCACTCGCGAGAAATCCTCAATGGATGAGAAATTACCACGAGCTCAAGTCTCAGCTCATCGGCAAAACGGGAACCGCCGAGGTCTTTTACAAACCGACAATCGACGCAGAATCTGAAGCGGTCATTCAAAACCATATTTGGTTTGGAGGAATTGCCTTTGCTCCGGAAGAACATCAAACGTGGGAGAATCCCGAACTCGTCGTCATCGTGTATTTGCGCTTCAGCAAATCCGGGGGGAAAGAAGCCGCCCCGCTCGGAACAGAAATCATTAAGAAATGGCGCGAGATCTGTAAGCGCCATGGCAAAAATGCCTACATTACCCCAAGAACCTAAATTTCAATAACATAAAAACATATACTCAATAATACTAAAAGTTGATATAATACTATCAATTAATTTTGAGGTTTTTATGACATTAAAAATATCCAATCCTTCTGATAAACCTATTACAACAGGCCATGGTGAATACATCGTCTATCACCAACGCCCAAATGGGGAAAAAGCCGCCCCTTCGCGCCCTCTTTTCAATGCCGTGTATGCCATTCTATCGCAACTCAACTCCCCGTCCATTGATAACCGTTATGCGCTCCTCCGCAGCAAAATCAAAGCCATCGACCCTTCGCTAGAAATCACCTTCATCGCTCGCTCCTATTATGAAATGCAGTTTTTAAAAAAAGGCATTAAAGAAAACCTCAAGCGAGGAGATTTTTGTCCCAATGAACGCATGCGGCCCAATCCTCATGCCCCCAACAACCTCAAAGATTGCTGGCATATCGTGCACTTTTCAGGTGAAGAAGATAACCAAGCTGAGGGTGTCAAAGTCCTCGCTTTCAATTTGAACGAAAACTTGGTGAAGAAGCTCAATAAACACCTGAAAGGCAAATCCGATTTCACTTTCCAGCAGATACGCAATTTAACAGAAAAACAAATCGGTTTCTTTCAACGATTTGGGGATACATTCAAGCCTCAATATGGACAATTTGCTTCTTCTCCCTATGGCGATGGATCAGCGATCGAAAAGTTTAGCGGCTCATGTCATTATCATTTACGGATCAAATCACAAGAAGATGCTCAAATCATCCAAAACGCAGTCGCCATAGAATGCCACTCGATTGCTGAGAAGGCTTTTCTTCTTTATCGAGGAACTGATTCTTTGAACGACCTTCCTTATTCGTCTCAAAATCCCAATCAGCCGTATAGTTTTTCATTCGGTTCCGGCCTCTTCGCAGGTACTCTATATAGTGGAGGCGCCACAGCCTTTTACTATATTAAAGGCAGTAAAGAAGGCTTGGTAATGGCCGTTCCTGCACAAGAAATGCCATATGCACCCTTTGTCATTCCAAACAAACACACCCTTTGTCATTTATCAACAGAAAACGGTACGGTGTTCCATCCTCGAACAAAAATCTGGCAGACCGCTGAGAGCATTTGGGGCGGCCTCAATCAAACCGAAGCCCGTCCCTTTTTCTCCCATCTTGATCGAGAAACAGTCTCAGATCAAGTCCTCGATTTTTTTAATAGAAATGTCATTTTGCTCAAGTCCGCCTCTAAAGAATCGATGGCGATGCCGCCTGCATTCCAACCCACGATTCACATTTATGCTCAAATCCCTCCCGGTAAAAGCCTCTACATCCGGGGTAATGAAGGAGGCTTAAGCTGGCAAAAAGGACAGCCCCTCGTCCAAGCGGGACCTGATCATTGGATTTATAGAATGTCTAAGAACTTCAACCGCATTGAGTACAAACTTCTCATTGATGATGCTGTATGGGAAGAAGGCAATAACCACATTTTTGAGCCAGGAAAAGATGCCATCGAAGCTCCCCTTTTCCCCGTGCATTCCACTCCTTTACCGCAAAAAACAACGCGTTTAAGTATTCGTTTCAATGCCGGCATGGGCAATCAGATCATGATTTACGGAAACGGACCCGGCTTAGATTGGAAGCGAGGCACCCCTCTTAAAAACGTCGGCGATGACCTATGGATCTGGGAAACCACTGATTCCTTCACTACTTTCGATTACAAAATCGTCAAGAACGGCAGCACTTGGGAACATGGCCCAAACCATCGCGTCCGCTATGGCGACATGAAAGAAATTGTCCCGAGAATTTAATGTGCGATGAGCAACTGGTCAAAATAATGAATGGTGGCTCTCAACCCCTCTTTGAGGGGGATCTTTGGGCTCCATCCTAATTGACTCTTCGCAAGAGAAATATCGGGTTTGCGCTGCTTGGGATCATCGCTTGGCAGAGGATGATGCACGAGCTTAGATCGCGAGCCTGTGATCTCAAGGACGAGCTCGGCCAATTCCCTAATTTGGAACTCGACGGGGTTGCCTAAATTCACAGGGCCCGTAAAACTCTCCGGAGACTGCATCAGCCTGATCAGCCCTTCAATTAGGTCCTCGACATAGCAAAATGAGCGCGTCTGCGTCCCTTCGCCGTAAATTGTGATCGGCTCATTCTTGAGGGCTTGGACGATGAAGTTGGAGACGACTCGGCCGTCATTGGGATGCATCCGCGGGCCGTAAGTGTTGAAGATGCGGGCGACTTTGATGTTGAGGCCGAACTGGCGATGAAAATCAAAAAAGAGGGTCTCGGCGCACCGTTTGCCTTCATCGTAGCAGGAGCGGATACCGATGGGATTGACATTGCCCCAGTAGCTTTCGGGCTGAGGGTGGATGTGGGGATCGCCGTAAACTTCGCTGGTGGAGGCTTGCAAGATCTTCGCGCCTTTTTTCTGGGCGAGCTCGAGCATGTTGATCGCGCCATGGACACTGGTCTTAATTGTTTTGACAGGATCGCATTGGTAATGGATGGGCGAGGCAGGACATGCGAGATTGTAAATCAAGTCGGGATCGGCGTCGATCGGCTCACACACATCATGCTCAATGAGAGTAAAGGCTGGATGATTGAGAAGCGTAAGGATATTTTGCTTATTTCCTGTGAAAAAATTGTCGAGGCAAATGACAGAGTGCCCTTCTTGCAACAACCTTTCGCAGAGATGGGAGCCTAAAAAACCCGCGCCGCCAGTGACAAGGATCTTTTTAGATGAATTCATGGGCATACACAAAGGTCACGGGTTTTTTCTCTAAATAAGCGAGCAATCCGTCTTTGAGCTCTTTTTGCACCGTCACCAAAGCGGCATCGGAAATTTTCAAGAGCGCAGTCCCATCCGATTTGTCTGGATCAGCGCTGCTGTAGATCAGGACGACATCGTATTGCTCTCTGACACGGGATAAGAATTGTCTAAATGCAGGGCTGGAAAGAAACTCAGGGCCATGTCTCGTCGCGCTGCCGCTGGGGATGAAGTCATAAGCCGTGCGGCGGCGGATCGGCAGCTGGTCGGTCTCTCCCTTCAGGTATTGCCAGAGGCCGGGAATGCTCTCGGGATGCACGACGGCATCAAAGACGCAATGCACGTTGAGCACTTTGAGCCCGCGCATCGCGAGCAGTTCTGCTAGAGGAGCGGAATAATCGGGATATTTGCCTCCAATGCAAGCGGCGATGAGGGCGCCATCGGGCTTGATGCGATCTGTCAAAAACTCGGTGAGAGTGCGCAAGGTTTCCAAATCGTCCGACCGCACCTGTGAAAGAGGGGAATTGCAATTGGGAGAAAGAACTCCGCTGACGGGAAATCCCGAGAGTTTTAAATTTTCATATGATACGGGCAAGCCTTTGAGCAAGTTTTTGCACAAGATGCCAAAATAATAGAAAAATCCCCCTGCAATGGCGACAAAAAGCGAGATCAGAAGAAGGCGCGGCGAGGTCGGCGAGGTGGGCGGGATCGCGCTATCCAAGGGACGCGCGCCCGTTTGATAAAAATTTTGGACGATGTATTTCGACTCAGCGAGCTGGGAGACGCCTTCGATCATCATCGAATTGACATCTTTTTTGAGTTTGAGAAGAGACTCGCGCCGCCATTTTTCCGGCAGCCTTGCCATTTGCGCATTGAGCTCTTTTAATTTTTCGTTCAAAAGCCCCTTTTCCGATTTCAATAATGCAACTGTAGCTTGCTGCAGTGAATGGATCTTGTCGGAGAGGAGTTTGGCGCGCAGTTTCTTGAGCTCGGTGGCTTGAAAGAGATACTGGGACAGAAAGCTCTTCTGGGTCTCGAGCGATTCCCTTAAGCGCTCGTGTTCTCTCGCCGTGCGGTTGTCGTTGTCGTTAAGCTGAAGCGAGATGGTGCTTGCTTTGTGAATGAGCTCATTGATGACAGGATCGCTGAACACGACGCCAAAAGAGCTCAATTCAAAATTGGGCTGAGCGAGTTTTTCTCTCAAGAAGATCATCTCTTTGAGCTGAGCTTGCAACCCATCCCGTTCATGGTTGAATTCCGTTAAAAGCTTGGGCGCCGATTCCAATGACAACCCGTCAAAGTCATGCAATCCATCTCGGGCCATCTTGGCGTTTTCCATCAGGGTATCCCGCTTTTGTTCGAGCTGGTTGATAAAGCTCTTCAAATAAACGGCAAGCTGCGTTTTTTTCTCATTGTCATGAGCCACTTTGAGCATGGCAGCGATGAAGCCCTTAGGATCATTGAGAAGAGATGGCAGAGCAGGGATCTCTTTTCCATTCTCCAAGCATTCGAGCAAGAGATGCGCTTCATCCGCCTGCGCACGCACATTTTCAATTTCAACATTGATAGGCTGGATCTCCATCTCGCATTGATCGAGGCGAGCTAAAATCTCTTGCCGGCGGTTGCTTGTAAAAGCACAAGCCCGTTCTCCAGAGAGGCGGCCAAGCTCGAGATCGATCTGAAAGAGCTTGGAGTTGTAGAGTTCTTTGGGCTTGAGCAGCATCTCCAACTCTTGGCTAAACCCGATCTCGCCATTTGTCGCGATGAGATTTTCTTTTAAATATTCCGCATGTTCAGCAAGGGCGCGGTCAAAATTTTGAAAGAGGTCTTGCTGCCTTTTTTCAAGATAGTCCAAATGGATCTGGCAAATTTCATCGTTTTCTTTTTTTAAGAAGAGTTGATAGCTTTTCATCAATTGATTCAACACGTTCGAGGCCAAGAAGCGGTCGCGATGAGTATACGTCAGCCGTAAAATGTTCCGGTCAGTCTTCAAGGAACCAATATCGAGTTTTTTAAGAACCTGTTTAATCGTTGCGAGCCGCGGAGAAATCGACAGCCGATAAAATCGATTGAGTTTGACATTGCTTGGCAATTCTTGGAGGGTCAATGCCGCTTCGGGGAGGGAAAGAGCTTCCCCCAATTTGCCTCTAGCGATCAGCTCCTTCTTTTCGTTGAATAGTTGGTACGTTTCATTGTCGAGCACCTTTAAGTACATTGCAAGGGGCTTTTCGCCATCATATGAAACATTGCGAAATTGGAACTCGTCAAGATCAGCTATGCCGCGCCTTAATTCAATTTTTATGTTCTCAAAAATCCCTTTCAATAGCCGGACCATTCCAGATTGGGAATGGCAGGCGACCTGCATCCCGAGCTGCTCAACGACATTCTTCATCACTTCATTTGATTGCATGATCGAAATTTGCGCGCGCTCGCCAGGGCTGGAGAGCGAAAGAACTTGTTGGTACAGGTCCTTCAAATTAGGAGGGATTTCGCTTTGCCGATTGGCCTGTTTAAATGTCGCTTCCGCCAAAAACTTCGGCTCTCGAACTACCAGGACTGCCAGCATCGCAAGTCCGCAAATAAGAGCGACCGTCTTGATCCTTGAGCGATGGCGCAAGTAGAGATTTTTGATATCAGAAAACGTAATGATGATCATTTCATGGGGAAGCGATTTCATGGAACCTCTATTCCTACAGATTTAATGCCTTTTGTAATCAGATCAAGCGCGATGAATGTCGGGAGAAGGTCGTTGACAAAGCGGTTCCATTCGGACAGCGGCCTTGCAGCGACGTAGACGATATCGCCAGGGATAAGCAGCATGCTGTCGTTCGGCAGCCGAACGACATGCTCCCAATTGAGCGTATAAATTTTTGGATGCAAGATGTTGCCGCGGATGATTTGGATATAAGACTTATCCCCCGACGCAAGGATCCCGCCGGCTTCGGCAATGGCCAGACGCAGCGTCATAAATCCATCAGGCACATTGACGACGCGCTCTTTGCCCACTTCGCCTAGCACCATGATGGTCGATGCGGATGGATCGGCGATGTAGATCTTATCGCCCCCGTACATGACAACATTTTGGGTCATGTCCCCTTCTTTGATCAACTTATAGAGATCAACGTGAAGAAGTTCATTGTCCCGGACAACATAGCTTTTGAACAGATTGGCATTGGTCGGCACTTTTGCGATCGACAGGGTTTCAAATAGGCGCAAGCGCCCATCGACAGGAATATTCGGCACGGAGACAAGGCCGGCAAGCTCCACTTTTCTCAAGATGCGCTCGCGATACGCGATGAACACGCTGACATCTTTGATCTGATGACGATAAAGATCTTCGATCTCCTTTTGGGCCTGGAGCAAGCTCAATCCTTCGACATGCACCGGGGGGAGATCGGGCAGATAGACCATCCCCTCAGACACTCTAAAGCCAATGCTTTGACCGATCTTCTGGACCGACTCGACAAGGTCGAAGCGCGTCGGATGATAGACGGCGATCTGCAGCACATCCCCATTGTTGATCACATCCTGATACTCTTCTAGCCACTCTTCGGGAAGCCCCTCGGTATCTTTGCCCTCCATTTCTAAAATTGAAAATTTTCCTGAACGGATGCGATACGAGTCCATGACAAAGTCTTCCGCCCCCACTACATCGCTTCCTCGATACGGCGGATTTGTACAAGAGTGGAGGAGGGCTAAAAGGAATAATGCCCTCAAAAACTTAAAAATGCTATACATAGAGTGATTCAAAAGTTGGAATTTGGCAAAGCCAGCGCCCAGAATTTGAGCCAGGCGAAGCCGATGCTTAAAGCAGCCTGTGGAAGGCACAGGTGCGATGCAGGCAGGTCTCAAAGTCTTAGATGCTGGCGCAGCCAAAACCAACTTTCGAATCACGAGGTGTAGAGAGTGGTAAAACATCATTTAGCAGTGCATTTTACATGAAACGGATTTTTATTACAGGGATAGCAGGCTTTATCGGCTTTCATCTCGCCCTCGCTCTGAAAAAAAGAGGCGATGCCGTCTTCGGCTGCGACAATTTCAACGCCTACTACGACCCCGCATTAAAAAAAGAGCGCGCCAAGATTCTTTCCGATGCCGCCATCCCTTGGATCAATTGCGACATCACTGAGCGCCGGACCATCGAAAACGAACTTGAGAGCCACCAAATCACTCATCTCGCCCACCTTGCCGCGCAAGCCGGGGTGCGCTATTCCCTGACCCACCCCGAAGCCTACGTTCATAGCAACCTCAACGGCTTTGTCCAAATCCTCGAAGCCCTGCGCACCCGCCCATCGGTAAAATTAATCTACGCCTCCTCCTCGTCGGTCTACGGATTAAATGCAAAAATCCCTTTCGCCGAAAACGACCCCATCGAAAAGCCTGCGAGCTTTTACGGCGCGACCAAACGGAGCAATGAGCTGATCGCGCATTCTTACCATCAAATGCACGGCCTTTGCTGCACCGGCTTGCGCTTCTTTACCGTCTATGGCCCATGGGGACGGCCTGATATGGCCTATTATTCCTTCACGAAGGCGATCCTCGAAGATCAGCCCATTTCCGTTTTTGGAGAGGGAAAACTCAAGCGCGATTTCACCTATATCGACGATATTATTGCTGGCACAATCGCAGCGATCGATCTCGGCGCATCGTCTGAAATTTTCAATCTCGGCAACAATACGCCCCTCAGCGTACTCGAGCTCATCGAAACCTTAGAAACGCACCTCAACAAGAAAGCCAAACTCGTCTTTCAGCCCACACCCCCAGGCGATGTCCCCATTACCTATGCCGACATCGCCAAAAGCGGACAAATCTTGAACTTTGTCCCCAAAACTTCCCTTTATGATGGGCTTCAGCGCTTCATTGAGTGGTACCATTGGATTAAATGCCCTCGTTGAACCTCTCTCGCCTGAACGTGTCAAGCGGATAAAACTGCATTGTATGATTTGAACAGACCTGATACGATCTTTTGCGAATTTCATTTTCCAATCTTAACAAGAGGTAAAAATGACAATCTCTTCAATCAACTCAGTCACTCCGTCTCAACAGGCACTCAATGCTCAACTCAATACAGCTCCAATGAGCCCAGCAGGAATAGGATCCGTTCCTTCATCCACGCAGGAATATTGTCCGCAAGATCAAGCGTTAAATGAATTTCCTGCTAATACACTCATTAGCGTTTTGATCATGCCAGTGGTAACAGCCTTTTACTTCATCCCATTGTCAATTATTTGCTCGATTGGCTTGTCAATAAAAAACGGGTTCCCTTCCGATCCTTTTGAATTCTTTTTTGGCGTTCCCAGATTTTGGGAAAACAATCAATTCAACATCAAAAAACTGCCGATGAATCTTCTTTCCATGGCAGTGGGAGCTATTCTATTACCTATCCGAATTTCCTTCATGGCATGTGCATGGATAAAAAATCGGTTGCTTCCTGAATCAGCAGAAAACCAACAACCCGATTCACGTCCCTTTAAGTTTTTTGAAGTTCCCCAAAATCTTTTTGAATTCCTTTTTGGAATGAGTGTTCCCGATTTGGATATAGGTCGTTCAGAAAATTGCGTACTATATCTTTTTTGTCCTCTATTGTCATTAATCTCTATGACGATTGGTTTCGCGCTCTTGCCTGTCAGGATTCCCGTGATGATCGTTAGACATCTAGTG
>JASHWX010000188.1 GCA_030043815.1 Candidatus Rhabdochlamydia sp. | reverse complement strand
AGCTGTATTGAGTTAATACAGCGCGCTTTACGATCGTTCAACCCCAGGAACTTTCGCGCAGGTCCAAATTCCAACTTTTTGAGCGAGTGGGGTATAACGATTGAGCGAGTATCCAATCCTCTGGCGTCGTGATCTTGATATTCGAAGTACTGCCGAGGACAAGTTTGATGGGATAGGGAATGAGTTCGACGAGAGCGTTGTCGTCAGTGACTTGTTCTTTTACGAGCTCGAATCCTTTTCGAATGAGAGAAACTTCGAAGACTTGCGGCGTATACACTTCCCACAATTTGGAACGGTCAAGCGTTCTTGTGATGAATCCATTCTCATTGCTTTCTTTGATCGTGTTTTTGACAGGTGCAGCGAGAGTTGCAGCTCCGTATTGTTCTGCGGCGTCGAGCACATTTTCTAAATCTTGGGCGAGAAGAAAAGGACGCGCGCTATCGTGAATGCACACGAACTTGTTTTTAGGCGATATCATTTGAAGGCCGTTCCAGACGGTATCTTGCCTGCGCTCGCCGGGATCGGCAAATATTGTCGAACCGGGAAATAAAGACCGGTAGGCGGGATCGCAGACGACGATGACCTCCGAGATGCGAGGCGATGAGACGAGGGTCTCAAAGCTGTAGAGGACCATAGCCTTTCCCTTTAAGGAAAGGAATTGCTTGGGGGTTAGAGTTTTCATCCGGGTGCCGCGGCCGCCCGCGACTAAGATCGCTGAAAAAGTCATGGAAGAGCAATTTCCGCAAAATGCAGCAGTCGCTGCATTCTGCAGATAAAAAATAACTTTAGGTGAGATGCTTGCCGACGAGTTTTGTCATTTCAAACATGTTCACAGCTTTTTTGCTTCCGAAGACTTTAGCGAGCTTATCATCAGGATTGATGTTGCGCTTGTTTTTCGCATCTTGGCACTTATGAGCTTTGATGTAGGCCCACAGTTTTTTTGTCACTTCAGTGCGTGGCATAGGTCCTCTGCCAACAATCGCGGCGAGTTCTTCGCTGATCTGCATCGGTTGCATGAACTTGGATTTTTTGGTTTCTTTTGCCATTTGATTTCTCCTTTTGTGTCCGATAAAGCGTTTTAAAGGCCTATCCTCACAAATTTTTTGGATAGACTTTCGAGGGGTGATCTTTTTGTTCCTCGAATGACATGTTGTATCTCTCTGGTGATTTAATAGTCAAAAAAAATCGTTGTAAATCACCTCTAAAATAGGAAATTTCCTTGGGAAACTGTTACTTAAGCCTTTGTTTATCAATTTGTTGTAAAATTCGAAAAAAAATAAAAAAATCTTCCTTGCAAATTGATGTGATCCATGGCAATTTTTCCAATGACTTGAGAGATTATGACTTTAGATTTGCAAAATGTGAGTGAACAAGAAAGATTATCCTGCCTCGCCGCTGCATTAAAAAAATGCCGAAGCGACGAGGAACGGATTGAAGCACTCGACCTAGAGGCACGCGTTCAAGAAGCTCGGCATGAAAAGCATGAGCTCATTCTCAAATCTCTCATCGCCATCGGGCAAGTAGATAAAGTCGCATCCGAACAGATGCTCGAGGAGCTTGTTCCCGTTGAATCTTTTTATAAAGAATTGGGCGGGATCGTCGGGTATCATTCTACGATGCTCTCTTTTTTATCGGATGGCGGACAATCTAAAGAACAAGAGAGTGTATCTTTTCACCGTCCGCCAGGAATCGATATTACCATTGAAGATGATGACGTGAGGTCGTATGTGCTTCAAGGGATCCTTTCCCTTCCCGAGCTCGCAGAGATTTACCCAGTCGGCGGAGCAGCGGACCGGCTAGGGCAGTCTCAGCCCGCTGCGATGCTTTTCTTCTGCGGAATGTCCTTGCTGGAAGGATTGGTCCGCGATGTCCAGGCAAGAGAATATCTCTTTTATCAGTTGTTCGGCGAAGAGATTGTCACACCGATTGCCATGATGACATCGGCTGAAAAAGACAACCATCGGCAAGTTCATGCATTGTGCCAAGAAAACCATTGGTTCGGCCGCCCGAAAGAATCGTTCCGCTTTTTCTGCCAGCCCATGGTCCCCACCATGGACAAACAAGGCAATTGGCTATGCTCAGAGATGAAATGGCTGATGAAGCCCGGCGGCCATGGAGTGATCTGGAAAGTCGCCAAAGATCAGGGAATTTTCGATTGGCTCCAAGAAGAAGGGCGGCAAAAAATTCTCGTCCGTCAAATCAACAACCCCGTTGCATCGACCGATTATGGAATCTTAGCGTTTTGCGGTGTGGGCTTTGCAGAGGAGAAGCTGTTTGGATTTGCCTCTTGCCCTCGCCAAGTCGGATCAGCCGAAGGAATGAATGTTCTCATCCAGAAGCTTGATCGCGCATGCCTGACGAACATCGAATATTCCTACTTTCAGAAATTCGGGATTGAAGATGTGCCTGAACAAATGGGCAGCCTTTATTCACGCTTTCCCTCGAATACCAATATCTTATTTGCCGATATTGCAGCGATTGATGAGGCTGTCAACCATTGCCCGATCCCCGGCATGCTCGTCAATCTCAAGAAAGTCACAATGGATGGGAAAGAGATAGAAGTGGCGAGATTGGAATCGACCATGCAAAATATCGCCGATTGCTTCGAGGCGTCTAAGGCTTATCTGACCTATAACCATCGGCGAAAGACCATCTCCACGACTAAAAAGCCCTATCAAATGGGGCAGCCTCTTTTGGAAACGCCCGAAGGATGTTTTTACGACATGCTGCAAAATGCGCATGAGTTGCTTAAGCAGCATTGCCAATTCTCACTTCCAGCCATCCCGGATCCAAATGCATACATCCAGCACGGGCCGTCCTTTCTTTTTCAGTATCATCCCGCTCTAGGGCCTCTCTACTCCATCATCGGGCAAAAGATCCGCGGGGGAACCTTTAGCGCACAGAGTGAATTGAAACTAAAGATCGCTGAGGTCCGCATTGAAAATTTGCAGTTGGAAGGTTCCCTGCACATCATCGCCGATCAAATCATGGGACAGCTGGATGAAGAAGGCATCTTGCATTATTCCGAGAATGTCGGCCGATGCCGCCTCATCAATGTCAAAGTTCAGAATCGGGGGTTCGATCCTCATGCGCCCAATATCTATTGGAAAGATGAGATCAGCCGCATGGAGCTGTGTGAAATTGTGATCCGAGGCGATGGGGAATTTGATGCAGAAAATGTCGTCTTGCTCGGCGGCATGCGCATCGAGGTCCTAGCCGGAACGCGAATGACCGCCTATCAACAAAATGGAAAGCTCCAATTCAAGGTCGAGGCCATTTCTCAGCCAGGATGGAATTGGATCTATCATATCGAAGACAACGGCTCAATCTATTTAGAATAAAGATCGAATATTTATACTGCTCCCGCTCAAAAAGTGTGAATCTGCCAGCGTCGGACAGCCAGTGAATTTGAATCCGCCTGCATCGCTCAACTTATTCAAGTTGAGCCTGCTTCCCTTGCAAAAGAGCGAACCCCCGCTCTTTTGCAAGTGTCCGCAGCAGCGCCGGCTTCGCCTGGTTCAAATTCACGGCGTCCCTCCGGGCCCGGTTCGCTTCGCTCACCTGCTTTCCTTAGAAAATGTCTATGGACATTTTCTAAGTGTTCGCAGCCTTGGCATTTTTCACGCTTTTTGAACGGTCGCAGTATAACTGCCTCAGCAAAAAAAACGATCGGAAGAAAAAAGCAGCAGATTTGAGAAAATCTGCTGCTCTTCAGAAATTTAACTGAGCATCTGAAATTAGCCGCCAGCTGCCGGTGCTGGAGCGCCGTTGACAGGAGGCTGAGCCGCTGTTCCTCTTGCAAAAACGCTATAGACAATGATTGTGCCAATAGCGCCGATTGCGCAAGCAATGGCTGCGAGGAAGAGCGATTGGCGGTTCTCTTGCGCCCATGACTTGACGTTTTCCCAATTTTGTTTGACAACTTCGATGACTTTTTGTGTCGATTCAGCTGCGAAATCGCCGATCGGGCTAACAGTTTTGCCAATCCAATTGACTGCTTCGGAAGCATAGTACTTGGTCCCTTCGCAAACATTGGATAGAAACTCTTGAATTCTCACTGACATAATGACCTCCTGATAGAGATGTAGAGTTAAATTTCTCAAAGAGAAACTGCCTAGATGTAAGCATCATATCGAAAAGCCAGTTTGTGGGAAATGTTTTTTTTTCCACCTTCCGCTTTTCATCTGATCTCTCGACCAGGCTCTCCAAAAACGGAGTTCTCTTGAAACTTTGTTTGATTATAGCTTCCGTCAGATTATTGTAAAGAGTAGATTAAGGTTATATTAATGCTCCCTTGGACTTCTCTAGAGCGCTTTGACATTTTATTGAGAGGTGTGAGATAATCTATTATACCAGCATCGGCCAAAAACTTGGATTTTATGCCCTAGATTTTTCCGGTTGACTGCGCGTTCGCTCTCGCCAGCTGGCAGGAAGATGGCTTCTTAAGCTCCATGCTTTGTCGACCGAAAAAATCTAGGGCATAAAATCCAAGTTTTTGGCCGATGCTGGTATAGGACAAAGGACTCTAGAGATGAACGAACAAATCCAAGATCAGATCAAAAGCATCGATAATCGCCTCCTTCATATGTGGAGGTATCTTTGACCTCCCTAATAAGGAGAAAAGAGTCCTCGAGCTCGAAACGAGGATGGGGTCATCGGATTTTTGGGAAGATAATGCCGCAGCCCAAAAAGTGATTGACGAAGTCAATGGCCTCAAAGCATGGACGATCCCTTATCAAGAGCTCAAGCAAAGATTTAATAACGTAAAAGAACTGTTGCCCGAAGTCGACGAGGCAAACGATCCTGGTTTTTTTAATCAATTGATCGACGAACTGCGCGCAGTTGAAAAGGAGCTTTCTGAGCTCGAGGTGCGCAAGATGCTCTCCGGGGAGCTCGATAATAAAAATTGTTTTTTGAGCATTAATGCCGGGGCAGGGGGAACGGAGGCCTGCGACTGGGCGCTCATGCTTTCTCGCATGTACCAGCGCTGGGCGGCAAAAAGGGGCTGGAAAGTGGATGTCCTCTCTTCGATCGACGGCGACGTTGCCGGCGTTAAAAGCGTGACGCTAAAGATCAGCGGACCGTTTGCTTATGGCTATTGCAAAGCGGAAGCGGGCGTGCACCGCCTTGTCAGGATCTCGCCGTTCGATAGCAACGCGCGGCGCCACACCAGCTTTGCATCGGTCGATGTCACTCCTGAGATTGACGAAGACATCCAGATCGAGATTAAGCCCGAGCATGTCAAGGTCGATACCTATCGCGCATCCGGCGCAGGCGGCCAGCACGTCAATAAGACGGATTCCGCTGTCCGGATGACTCACATTCCCACCGGGATCATTGTTTCGTGCCAAAGCGAGCGCAGCCAAGTGCAAAATCGCGAGACATGCTTGAAGATGCTCCGGGCTAAGCTTTATGAAAAGGAATTGAAGGAACGGGAGAGCAAATTAAAAGAGATGGCCGGCGAGAAAAAAGAAATCGCATGGGGAAGTCAAATTCGCAACTACGTGTTCCAGCCCTATACCCTTGTCAAAGATACTCGGACCAAGTATGAAGTGGGCAATATTCACGCGGTCATGGATGGAGAATTAGACGATTTCGTGAACGCTTACTTGAAGGAATTTGGATGACAGAGCCAGCAGGATTGGATATTCGTTATACTTATGTGACAGATGCCCCTTACCTAAAAGGGTGGCTGCACCATAGCGAAGTGCAAAAGTGGTTTCCTGTTTCAGAAGAGCGTGAAATCGAGGATGCCGTCCAGTGCTGGATCGGATTTAGCCGTTATAGCTCCAGTTTGACAGCGACGTTGAATGGAACTCCCTGTGGAATTGGCACCTTGTTCTTAATGCCGTACCGCAAAGTCGCGCACCATTGCTTATTTAAGATTGTCGTCGATCCCAAATATCAGCGGCAAGGGATCGGATCGTCGATCTTGAAAAATTTAAAGCATTTGGCGAAAAATTATTTCCATCTCGATCTGATCCACATCGAGGTTTTTGAAGGCAATCCCTTGGTCCGCCTTTTGCAAAAATTCGACTTTCATGAATTTGCCCGCCAAGAGCATTTCGTCAAAGACAAGGGGCAATATTCCGCGCGTATTTTATATGAGAGCTTCCTATGAACGAACATCTGACTTTCCGATTGACGAACATGGAAGACGCGCCCTATCTGACCAAGTGGTTGTCAGATCCTGAGATCCTCCGTTGGTTCCCCATGACAGACGCGCGCGAGATCGAAGACGCCGTGCGGATTTGGATCAGTTATTCCCGCATCGAGGCAAGCATTACCGCTGACTGGGATGGGGAGCCATGCGGCATGGCAAACCTCTACATCCAGCCGTATCGCAAGTTGGCCCACACCTGTTTATTCGCCATCATCGTGAAAAAAGAAATGAGAGGCAAAGGAATCGGCAAGGCGCTGCTCGACTATCTCATGCAGCATGCCACGACGCGGTTTCACATCGAGATCCTCCATCTAGAGGTTTATGACGGCAATCCCGCCAAGCGCCTCTATGAGAGGGCAGGCTTTACAGAATTCGGCTGCCAGACCCGCTTTATCAAGGAAGATGGCAAGTATATCGGGAAAATCTTCATGCAAAAAAAACTATGAACCTTCTTAAGTTCCTATTTAAACGTCCAAAACCCTCACTCTTGAAGCCCACCCGCGGCCATTACGATCTGAAGGCGATCTACAATACTCTCAACAGATCCTATTTCGATAATAAACTCAATCTCGAGATCACCTGGTTTGGCAGCGCGATGAGGGCGGCAAGGCGCCATCGCAAGCTGGGGCTTTATTGCTTCCGCACAAAAGTTGTAAAAATCCACCGATTATTAGATCAGCCCCATTTTCCCCCTTACTTTATCTCTTACGTCGTGTATCATGAAATGCTTCACAGCGTTTGCCCTCCAATTAAGGCAAAAAAAGGGAGGTACCTCATCCATCATCACGATTTTAAAAAGCGGGAGAGGGAATTTTCGGAATACGAAATGGCAAAGCGCTGGGAAGAAGAAAATAAACGGTTGTTCTTTAATTATGGCAGGACATAGCAAGTGGGCCAACATCAAGCACCGCAAAGGCAAAGCGGAC
>JASHWX010000022.1 GCA_030043815.1 Candidatus Rhabdochlamydia sp. | reverse complement strand
GGCTTCGGCGGCCTGACGGTCATGCGCGCGATTCGCGAGCTCATGCCTTATGAGAACATCATCTACTTCGGCGACACTGCCCGGCTCCCTTACGGCAGCAAGAGCGCCGAGACGATTTTGCGCTACTCATTAGAAAATGCCTCCTTTCTTGTCACTCAAGGGATCAAAGTCCTCGTCATCGCCTGCAACACGGCTTGCTCCGCGGCTTTAGATCAATTGCGCAAAGCCTGCGACATTCCCGTGATCGGCATCACTGAACAAGGCGTTGAGGAGGTTGTGCGACTCATCCCTGAAGGAAAAGTCGCCATTTTAGGCACGCGTGCCACCATCACTTCCGGCATCTATCAACAACAAATCGCAACGCGCTCAAATACCCTTGAACTTTTTGCCATCTCGTGCCCCCTGTTCGTCCCTCTCGTCGAAGAAGGCTATGTCGAACATCCCATGAGCGCAACGATCGTGCATGAATACTTGCGACCTTTGAAAACCCGAGAGATCACCGGCGTCCTCCTCGGATGCACCCACTATCCTCTTCTTCAATCTTCTATTCAGCAAGAGCTCGGAAACGGTGTACTTCTCATTGATCCCGCCATCGCGTGCGCTGAAAAAACCCGTGCTCTTCTTGCAGAAAAAAATCTGCTCAACCCTTCCACCGAAATCCCCCACTACCAATTTTTCGTCTCCGACGATCCGGAAAAATTCCGCCTACTCGGCAAAACCTTCCTCAATTATCCGATCGAGCACGTCTCTCATAAGTGCTAGTGCTCCTCGACAAAAAACATGTTAATAATTTAAATTTATTCTGTAGATCGCATTTTTTTTAGGGAGGGGCGCGATGAGCCATAAAAAAAGGATCCTACTGATTGAAGATGAGGAAGATATCGCCGCCTTGATAAAATTGCAAGCGGAAGCTTCCGGCTATAAAATGCATGTGGAAGTCGATGGCATTAATGGCTATCGGGCCATTGAGCGGGAAAAACCTGATCTCGTGATCCTCGATATCATGCTGCCAGGTCAAAATGGATTTGATGTCTGCCGCAAAATCAAAAGCAATCCCGAACTGAGAAACATCCCCGTCATTATCTTAACGGCAAAAGGGGAAGAGCTCGACATGGTCCTCGGCCTTGAGCTCGGCGCCGATGACTATGTCGCCAAACCTTTTTCTCCTAAAGTGCTGTTTTCCCGAATTAAAGCTGTATTGCGCCGCAGCAAAGAGCCAGAAAAAACTCCTAAAGTGATTTCATTTGGCGATTTCAACTTAGAGGTCGATCGCTATTTGCTTCGCAGAGGAGACAAAATCATCACGATCACTCTCTCTGAATTTGGGATTTTGCGCCGTCTTCTCACCAACCGCGGCAAAGTACTCACCCGCAATCAGCTGCTCGACGACATTCATAATGATGATGCCTTCATCGTCGACCGCAACATCGATGTCCATATCGCTTCGCTCAGAAAAAAGCTTGGCCCCAATTTTGATTGGATTGAGACCGTTCGCGGCGTGGGATACCGTTTTCGAGAAGAAGCCATCTCTGTCGTCAAGAAATCTGCCTAATGGACAATAAAAGAAGTTGTTAATTACAATCACCTTCAATGACCACTGCAAATTCCTCCATCAATATTGAACAGTTTTCTTCCACAGCACTTGAAGATTTTAAGCAAGTGACACGCCAATGCGCGCTCTTTCACATGGTCTTTTTTTCGATCGGTGTGATCGAACTCGTCGCTTTTGTCCTATTTTTTTCTTTTCTCACTCAATCGACAATTTTTGCCTTCTCGCTTGCAGGCTTATTCCTCTCCGGATTTACCTACTTTGTTCTCTTATTTTACTTCCAAGCCAAAAAGCCCGAACAGCTCCTTCAAGTAAGAAATGCGTTTCTCGAATCTTGCCGCTTGACATTGAGAGGTGAAAAAGGCACTCCGGAATACCACCTTTCCCTCGGGCTGGCATTAGAGCGCTTGCTCTTTTCGCTGCACCGTCAAGAATATACGTACTACTCCTTGCCAGAATCCTTCCAAACCTTATCGCCCCTAATGCAAAAATTCAGCGTTTGGACCCATTGGAAAGATCTGCATCAGATGAAAGAATTACTGCTTCTCATGATCATCAAAGAGCAGATTGAAGTCGTCAAGCTTCAACCGACCGACTTAGAGGCGCATGCCCGCCTGGCCACAGCCTATTTAACTCTAGCTAAACTCTATATGGATCCCCGCAAGCGCAATCCCGATGAAGAACACCTTTGGGTCTCACCCGAGTACAGCTCCCCTGAAATGAAGGATAAATTCCACAAGGCTGCCTTACGGGCCATCGAAGAATTCAACATCCTCGATGCCTATGCCCCAAATGATCCTTGGATCCACGCCCAGCTCGCATCAGTCTATCACATCCTTTCACAGCCTCAAGACGAGATGCGCCATTATGAAGCCATCCTCAAAGTCGTCCCGCACGATCACGATGTGCTCTTCAAGCTCGGCACCCTCTATTTTCAGCACGGCCACAGCGCAAAGGCCCTGCGCCTCTACGAAATCTTAAAACAGGCAGGCAACCCCAAGGCTGAAGAGCTCATCGCCTGCTATGATGCCGCTCTCATTGTTTGATAAATATTAGGATGCGACTATAATCAAAAAAAATTCACTGGGATTAAAAGCTTATGAGATGGGTTTTCTCTGCAGTTTTTCTATGTGCAAGCTTGTATGCCAACCCTGAGACCTCTCTGCAAGAAAGTTTAGACTTGAGAAGGATCGCAGAGTACTGGAAGGAAAAAGAGTACAACGCAGTCAAGATTCAAATTCGGGAATTTTTAAACAAACACCCCGAAAGCCCTTATATTGATCAGCTCTATGCGATGCTGGGCGATCTATATTTTAAGGAAAAGAACTTCATCGAAGCTTCTCTTACTTATGAAAAAATTCAAGGGGATGAGTTTGAGCGCAAATGCTCTTTTCAACGGCTTCATGCTTATTACGAAAGTGGAAAGTACGATGCTCTGATTGCTGACGCGCCTCGATTCTTCATGGATTCCGGCGCCGATGATGATCAAATCAGCACGATCCGCTTCGAGCTCGCAGAGGCATATTATATCAAAGCGCATGAAGGAGAAAACAAGGAAGAGTGGCTGCAATCGGCATTGTCTGAATACCAGCAGCTGATGTCGACAAAATACTGCGATCAGACTCTTTTGCCCCAGGCGATGATTTACTCCTATTTCGAAGACTACCGAAGAGCGGCTGACTTCTATTTAGCGCTCGCTCAAAAAGAGCCGGGAAAAAAAGAGGAGTATCTTTTTCAGGCTGCAGCCTCTCAACTGCATTGCGATAAAAACGGAGCGATCCAAACGTTTGGAGCTCTTTGCGAGATGAAGGGAAAATACGTTTCCCAAGCAGCGTTCAATCAACTCAATCTCCTTTTCCAAGAAAAGCGGTATCGCGATTTTATCTTGGCCCAGGATAAAATTTTAAAATATGTTCCGAAAGAAAAACTCCCATTCATTCAATATGCATTAGGAAAATCGCTGTTCCAAGTGGGAGATTATTCCCGCGCGATCGAACCTTTCTCGCAATGCCTTCTCTCAAAAGAGCTGGACCGTCCTCAAGTTAAAAATGCCCTGCTCTGTTTACTTGTCTGTGCGAAAGAAATTCAAGATTTAAGCTTGTTTGAAAAAGCCCTAAGCCATCTCAAAAGGGAGTTCCCTCAGGACGATGACGTGGCAAACAGCTTACTCATGCATTCAGAGATATGCCGATCCAAAAAAATGTGGGGAAAAGCACGGGAGGACATTAAAGAAATTATAGAAATTTTCCCGCACCACCCCCAGCGCGAAGCGATGCTCTACGATCTCGCGCTCATCTTCTCGCAAGAAGAGAGATGGCAAGAAAGCGCCGCAGCGTTTGAGGTCTTTTTGAATGAATATCCCTCCACCTACCATCGCGAAACAAGCCTTCGCCACATCGTGCGCTGCCGGCTTGAAGATGTGAAGCGGGCATCGCGTGAGACAGAGAGGACCAAGAAGGA
>JASHWX010000187.1 GCA_030043815.1 Candidatus Rhabdochlamydia sp. | reverse complement strand
AAAATCGGTATCGTTGAAGCGAAGTTCCAGCTCAGGGATCGCTTCGAGTTTTTTGATCACTTCAAGGCTGCGCCGCGCCTTGGTTTTGGTCATCTCATCGCCGATCTCCGACTGGGCATACAGTTCTTTGATCACAAAGCGGGGGATGACCAGCTGATGGTCAACAAGGCCGGTGGCTGCAACATCGATGATGCGCGCATCGGAAAGCACAGAGCTGTCGATGATCAGATCTTTCTTCTTTTCTGCTGTGGGAGAGAACTTGATGAAAGGGATGCTGACATAGAGTTCATCCGATGCCCGCAAGGTCATGATCGTCCCCAGATACACGCCAAAGAGAAAGAGAGCGATCTTGATAATCTCAAGCGTCTGCGGCTGCAACGCGATGGAAATGCGGCTGATTTGAAGAACGGCGCCAAAAATAAGCACCAAGGCAAGCCCCATTAAATAGCCGAAGAAGATCCCTAAGACAGCAATGTTGAACGACCGCAGGTTAAAGCGCTTGAATACCATGTCAAAGCCGATCAAAACAAAGCCGAAAATGAGGCCGATGACAACCCCGATCACTCCATTGCTAAACGGCGTACCCGTAGAGCTGGATAACATATAGGTCGTCATGAAGAAGATGCTCAGCACGACGAAGAGGGAGCGCATAAAGGTGATCGAGAGGTTCATCGCTTTTCTCCAAATTTTATTTTCGTGAGATTGTAGGAAATCCTTGTTTTTTTTGTCGATAAACGTTTTGAATGTAAATTATTTTTTTAAATTTTGATTTTTATGACTATTAATGTTATTATTTATATATAAAAGGTGTTTTATTATGTCTATAAATGGCGGAATCGATTTATTTTCAAAATTGCCGAGAGATCTATGGAACCACATCTTTCAATACCTCTCCTTGGCAGATCGAGGCCGATTTGCCCAAATCTGCAAATGGAACGCGTACTATTTTTCTCCTCTTCGCTTTATGCTCAGCGAACAAGTCTACTTTCAGGGATTGCAACAGTGGGGAAATATCATCGAGGGCATTCTCGAACATCCGCTGAACACCTTGGCGCAAAAAGCAGGCGCGGCCCTCTATATCGCTGCCGCTAAGGGAGATTGGATCTGTGTCAGAAAACTGCTGGAAATGCGTCCCGATATCCGGCCGGCAGACAAAGAAAAGTCTTTGTCGATTGCAAGTATTCTGGAGCACCATCACATCGTAAGGGAAATCCTCATCCACAGATACCCTGAAGCTTCAAGATGTAAAGACGTTCATGCAATCATGAACGCGATTTTCCCTCCGCAGAGGGAAAACGCAACACTGCCCCACCGCCCAGAAGTTGCTCTGATTTATGATGAATTGATGAAAACTACTGTGATGGAAGCAGAGGAAGATCGTCTATATAGTCAAACGGATTTCACTGTGCAATCTCAATTAAGGGATTTAATCTTGGGCTATTTCACAAGGCCTCATTACAGCACGAGTAAAGGGAATTTGAATTTCACCCTTAGGACCATGTCTTCCTTTCATCCTCTTTTTGCCAAAGCATGGGCAATGGCCAATCGCAATCAACCGGTGGAAATCAGAGAGGTCAAAAAGGAAGATGCAGTTAGACAAGGGGGCAGCAACGTCCATCAGAAAGGCAATTATGCTTCTTATGACGCCCGTTTGCACCGAATTGAAGTGGATCCCGATTCTTCCTCCACACATAAAGTAGAATTGCTGTTTTTCGAAACAATGAACGCATATCAAAGAGAGATCTTTCAAACAATCTTCGATTTAGCGTCCTCTGGCGAATTGAGCCGAGAAGAATATGCTTCATTAATCGAGTTTGTGGAGTATAAAAGCGGGCTATGGCGCACTAAAATGTTGAACTACATGCGGGGAAATCAAGTGCCGATTTGCTCTTTTACTGATTTTTGGGAACATGTCAACAAGCCTTGTTTTCCAGGCGCCGTGGCCCATGCCGATCACTATCGCTTCAGTTGGGACAAAAGCAAATATTTCGGAAGATACTTAGCCAAGAATCCAGGGATGATTTTTCCACAAACTCCTTCCACTCTCCTTTCACTGGCCGCGGCTGAAGGCGATGTCTCTTTCGTCATCGACCTGCTTCGCAAGTACCCCGACCTCGATGAATGGGAAGTTGTGGGAGGCGCACTGTCTACGGCCGCAGAAAATGGGCATTTGGATGTAGTCGCCTGGATGTGTCATTTGCGAGGCGACCTGAGCGCGGCAAGCATGGGTATCGCTTTATGCGCCGCCGCAGCCCGCCATCACTGGGACATCGTCCGCTATGTGCTTCAGCAACGTCCAGATATTCACTCAAGGGATATCAATTTTGCCCTTAAAACATCTGCAACTTGAATCTATCTACAAATTGCTGATATCCTTCAATCCATGTAAAAATGGAGGGGTAAAATGAGCAAAACGACGTGGATTGCCATCTCGGGAGGCATTTGGTTTATTGTAGGGATGGGTTTGATGGTGCTTGGACTGAATTTTATCGTCTTGAAGGCGCGTCTTGACCTGATGGAAACGACCTCGCTCATCGCTCGATTGTCGCCGCTTGTGGGGGGGCGCGAGCAAGCCGCGATGGGGCTCATCATTTGCGGGTTGCTCTTAGGGTTTATCAAAGGGCGGTTTGTGCTGATCAAAACAGTTAAAAGAGTGGTCACGCGAATTATATCCCTGCCGATGCCGGTCAAGATAAGCCACGTCTACAGCAAAGGATATCTATTGCTCATCATGGGGATGATCTTACTGGGATTGAGCATGAAGTGGCTGGGAATCCCCCAAGAAATCCGAGGGACGATCGATGTCGCGATCGGCTCCGCATTGATCAATGGCGCAATGGCTTATTTCCGCTTGGCTTTCTCGTCAGCTAAGCAACTGGAAAAGCAAAAATGATTGCCTACTTGACGTGGAACCCGAGCCCCTACCTGTTCCACTTCACTCTGCCGCTTTTAAACCGCCCCGTCTTGTGGTACGGGTTTTTCTTTGCCTTGGGCTTTTTTCTCGGCTATCTCGTCCTTGCTCGGTTGATGCGACGCTATGACAAGGAGCAATCGAAAGCCGAAAGGCGCAAATTTTGCGAGCAGATCACCTTTTACGTCATCGTCGGCGCTGTCATCGGCGCCCGCCTCGGCGATCTGATCTTCTATCAAAGCTGGGCAGCAATTGCCCGCCATCCATTATCCATCATATCGGTCTGGGAAGGAGGGCTTGCCTCGCATGGCGGGGCGGTCGGCATTTTGATTGCGCTTGGGATTTTCAGCAGGGTCAAAAAAATCCCTTTCTGGACTTCCGTCGATTTTGTTGTCATCCCGACATCGATCGCTGCTGTTTGCATCCGCATTGGCAATTT
>JASHWX010000186.1 GCA_030043815.1 Candidatus Rhabdochlamydia sp. | reverse complement strand
GCCCACTTGAGAACTTCCAGGTGGCCTCTGCTAGCTGCGGAAGAGCATGTCATTTCGCCCCATGGGCAGCCATTTTCTCTTGCCCACTTGAGAACTTCCAGGTGGCCTTTGCTAGCTGCAAAAGAGCATGTCGCTTCGTTCCATGGGCAGCCATTTTCTCTTGCCCACTTGAGAACTTCCAGGTGGCCTCTGCTAGCTGCTAAAGAGCATGTCGATTCGCCCCATGGGCAGCGATTTGCTCTTGCCCACTTGAGAACTTCCAGGTGGCCTTTGCTAGCTATCTGAGCGCATGTCGCAAAACCCCATATTCTGCTTTTTTTTCTTGCATACTTAGCAACTTCCAGATGGCCATTTATCGCTGCCACTTGACATGCATTTTTGTCCCAAGGGCAGCCGTTTTCTTGCGCCCACTTGAGTACTTCTAAGCGGCCGCTTTCAGCTGCGCTTGTACAAGTATTTATGCTCCATGGGTAGCCATTTGCTCTTGCCCACTTGAGAACTTCCAGTTGTCCATGTTTGGCTGCTTCATAGCATATCGATTTGGTGTTGCAATGATAACCTTTTGCAATAGCCCACTTTAAAAGATTCAGATGGCCGCTTTCAATGGAAAGCGAGCAAAGGCCTTTTGAGTTTTTAAAGGAAATCAAAATCATTGCTGCTTTGCCTGCGGCAGCCTTCTTTTCTTCTTCTGAAGCGTTGGCGGCGAGAGGTCTGATGAGGTGCACTTCTCTTTCAAATAATTTACAAGTCGATCTTAGAGAGATTAATGTAGCTTTGTCGAGATATTCCAAGATGAGTTTACGTAGGTCTTTAGGTATTCCGTATAACCCTGGGTAGAGAAAAGCGTATAAAGGGTTAGTTTGCAGGTTTAAAGAAATTGTTTGACTCATAAAAAGCGCCATTGTTTCATTAAAATAATATCGTTATTATAACGTTATTACGTTAATTAAGTCAATTTTTTTATATTCGAAATATCTAAAAGAGAGGATTTAAGTCCCATCAGCGTCGAATTTAAGAGCTTTCTTCGCAACAGGGCCAATGTCTTCGACATTCTCTTTTTTTCTCTTTGCTCTTATTGGAGTGGCGACTTTGAAAATAGAATTGAGCTGATCTTTCAGTTCTGCTTCAGTCGGAGTGCGGCGAACGCCCCCATCCAGGACGCCGAAAACAGTCGTTAACAGATTAGGGATGACGCAAGGATCAGCAAAAGCAGAAGCTGTCGCAAGCTGAGCTTCTGCTTCCTGTAAATAAAGGGAATATTTTTCTATAAAATCTTCGGTATGGAATTCCATCGGTTTTAAGAGATGGGATTTGTTTTGATTGAAAAAATGTTCAGGTGAATCGGAATGTATCAGTCTTTTCAAGAAATTAAAATCGTTGCGGACTGTTTTAAATGCTCCGCAAGAAGGGCATCCTTCTTTATCTTCGAGGAGTTCGGCGTGCAGCTTTAAAAATTGTGCGACGTCATCGAGATAAGCTTGATGAAAAGGAGCTCCTGAGAGCTCGAATGTGCGCATCCGTGCAAAGAGAGTGCTGCAAGCAGTGATAGTATTGATACGCTGTTTAATGTTGACGATGCTGGTTTGATAATACTTGATCAAGAAGGTAGTCAACTCTTCCATCGACTTGGAGGGGGAGAGCTCTTTTTTCAAGCGGCGTTGTTGCAACCCAGCAAGAAAAGGCTTTAGAGTTTTTTCTAGCTTTGAATCGTATTGGTTGGATTCATCAGGATTTTCAAAGGTAGCGTTGCTGATCCAATGAAAACGCGTGTCGGCAAGGCTTGATTTCTCTGCACCCTTGGAAAGGCGTTCTTGGGCGAATTGATTTGCATCCGTCAGGGCATTTTTCTCGGGCGTTGTCATGTTAAAACGATTTCTAAAAAAGGGCTCGGATTTTTCTGGCGTGAATCCCTGTTTAACGACGCGGTCGATCATTTGCGCTGTATAATCATCTTTTGTTCGGGGAGCAAGGGCTGCATGAGCGGCTTGCCAGCCGTGCTTTGCCCGCGCTCCTTGCAAATCTGTATGGTCTCGATCGATCGGCATGCCAATGAATGTTTCGAGCATGATTTTGACGTATTCTGTCAGCAGGCGATGCTGGGCTTTTAGGCCGCTGATGCCTGAATCGACTTGGCGTAAGCTGCTTGGATTGACAAGAGATGGGGTTTCTTCGAGAGCGAGAATCCGCCTTCCGCGAGATAAAGTAGGTGCTTTTACTCCCTTTTCTGCGGGTGGATTGCGAAAATGATATTTGCGCGATACAGGATTACTCATATAAAATAAATTATACTATAATTATATTATCTAGTCAATTAATACAAAAAGCAGCTCATTATGAGCTGCTTATTAAAGAAGCAAAGAATGCAAGCGCTTTAACTTGAGTGTGCTAAGAATTCGCAGATCAGAGGCACATTCAAGGGGATGGGGAAAGGCACTTGGTCGATCGCTGGGGAGACGAGGAGCTGCCCTGAGAATTTCGTCGGATCGGAAGAGAGATATTCTGGGATGCTTGCCGCGACACTTTCCAAGCTTTGTTTAATGATCGGCATTTGATGCGATTTCGGTTTGATTGAAACAACCATGCCGGGCCTGACGAAGAAAGAACGGCGGTCGACTTTTTTGCCGTTGACAAGGACGTGCCCGTGCGAGACGAGCTGCTGTGCCGCGAAAATCGATGGGGCGAGCTTCAATCTGTACACGATGTTGTCCAAGCGGCATTCGAGCCTTTCGATGAAAAGCGCAGGCGTATTGCCTTTAGCGCGCATCGCTTCTTTGTAGTAGCGAACGAGCTGAGCGCGGGACAGCATTCCATAAACAGCTTTGAGTTTTTGCTGTTCTTCTAATTGAACGCCGTAGTCGGATTTTTTCTTTTTCTTAGCTCCGTGCATGCCGGGGGGATTCGGCTTATGAAGCAGTGGATTGCGCGCGCGTCCAAAGATGTTCGCTCCAAATCGGCGAGCTACGCGATTTTTGGGCCCAGTGTATCGAACCATTGTATCTCCTCAAAGAATTTGCAATAGAGAATGAATGCTAATATAGGCCCAAATTTTTGTAAAGGAGCAAGAAGAAAACCCTAAGAACTTTTAGGCGAGAGGCTTAGCATTTTCTTTTGAATTAAATTAATATTTTGTTGATTTTTTAATCGGAATAGCTATAATAGTTACCATCTTGAAATTAGAGAGCGCTATGGTAATGTTATTGCATGCCTTGAAAGCCTATGGACATCCAAGTCCTTTTGGCAGACAGATTTACGAGAATCCTACCCCTATTTCTCTTCATGCAAAAGTGAATCATGTCTACCATGGAACCTCTGAGTTCAATTTGGGAACTCAGCCCCTTCGGGAAGGGAAATTTCCCTCCATCGGACGGCCGATCTACTTTTCCCGATTTCCCGATAATGCTGCATACTTTGTTCGTGACGCCGAGAATCCGCTTTTGCTCGAATTGGCTTCCTGCAGCCCTGTCAAAAAAGACCGTCATTTCAATGAATGGTATTTCTGTTCCGGGCCAGACCAGAAGGTCTGGATCGTTAATGCTTGGCAAGTGTCTCAAGAGTTCATCTATTATCTTTATCATCAGTCGGAATATTCTGATCCCCAATTGATAGAAAAATTAAAATCAGTTGCTCGGGCTATTTTTCAATAAGTAATTAATAATCAATTACTTCTGTTTATAATTAATTTTATTTTAAATTAATGCGTAATTATATATAATTAATAGTGATGGATATTAATTATAATAATTAGAGGTAGTTTTTTTGTTATGTCTATTAGAGGTTTAGGACCAGTAATGGTTCAAGTTGTTACTCGCATGCGCGCCTTAAAGGCTGCAAATTGCAAAGTAAGGGAGACTTGGAAAAGGATGGGGCCGGGCAGTCCCATCGGAGCGCTGTTGTACGTGCATCCCAACAAGGAGCAAATCCTCAAAGGGGCTAGAGCCATGGGATGGCATGCCACCAATTTGCATCATCGCGATCTGCAATCGGGAGTTACAATTGAAGAGCAGATTAAAAATGGAAAATTTGACAAGCGGGGAATAGATATTTATATCGCTTTTGATCCAAAAATCGCTGTGCATTTTGGCGCTGTCGGCAGAGAGATTGAAAAAGGAATATTCAAGCCTATCTTGTTAAATGCTTGTTCGAGCGTCATTCCAGAGACCAATGAACAATTTGGAACCCACTATTTTTCGGGATCAACAAAAGAGGATGTTTATATTACGGATGTTTACGGAGTGGACGAAAATTATTTAGATTTTGTGACCAATCCGGAATTGAGGCCGACAGAGATAGAAAAAGTTTCAGCTTGTTGGAAAGAGGGTCTCAGCGCTTACAGCAAAGCGCTTGGAAAATTCTAGTGTCTAGGGTATGCTTTTGGGCATGCCCTTTCATATTTTAGCTTTTTATTCTTTTACTTCGATCGACGATCCTCATCTTGAGGTATCGCGCCATCTCGACTTTATTAAAAATCAAGACATTAAATGCCGTGTTTACCTCTCGAAAGAGGGGATAAACGGGCAAATGAGCGCCTCGGAGGAGGCTTCTTTAGCTTACCGCAAGTGGTTGACGAGCGATCCGCGTTTCAGCGAGGTGGCCTTTAAAATCCACCATTATCCTGAACATGTCTTTCCTCGCGCGACGGTAAAATTCCGCGAGCAGCTGGTGGCCATCGATGAAAGAGTCGATCTTTCGCTGACGGGGGAGCATGTGCCGCCGGAAAAGTGGAACGAGATGCTCGCGAGCCGCGATGAAAAGATGCTCCTTCTCGATGTGCGCAATGATTACGAATGGGAGATCGGCCATTTTGAAGGGGCCGAATTGCCCAAACTCGAGACATTCCGTCAATTTCCTGAATATGCGCGCAAGCTCAAAGAGCATCTCGATCCCAAAGAGGCGAAGGTGATGATGTATTGCACAGGCGGGATCCGCTGCGAGCTCTATTCTTCGCTGCTCAAAAAAGAAGGTTTTGAAAACGTTTATCAGCTCGATGGCGGAATCATCGGTTA
>JASHWX010000185.1 GCA_030043815.1 Candidatus Rhabdochlamydia sp. | reverse complement strand
TGCGTTCCGAGAAGATATCCATACGATTCTTCCGCGCCAAAGAGGAATTGGTATCCATTCTTAGATGTTTCCCAAAGGTGGATTTTTTCCCCGATGTATTTGAATCCGGTCAAGACTTCAAAGCAATGCAGGTGATTGGCATGCGCGATGGTCTTGATGAGTTCGGTGGAGACGATTGTCGTGACAAATGCGCCTTTTGGTGGCAGCTTTTTTAAATGGCACAAGTAGTCGACGCAGATCGCGGCCATTTCATTGCCGTTGACAAGAACCGTTTTTCCCTGATGGCGGACGGCGGTGCCGACGCGGTCGGCGTCGGGATCAGTGGCAATTAAAATATCGCCTTTGGTCCGTTCTAGATGTTCAATGCCAAGCTGCAAAGTTTCTTTATATTCGGGATTGGGAAATTTGACCGTTGGAAAATCGCCGTCGGGTTTGATTTGCTCATCGACGAAGTGGATGGAGGTGTAGCCCCATTGTTTAAGAGCGTTGGGAACGATCGTAATCCCTGTTCCGTGCAAGCTGGTATAAACGATATTGAGATGACTAGTCCCTGGAAGATGTTGTAGAGGAGCGATGGCCTTCAGATATTCTTGATCGATTGCGGCTGTCGAGAGGATCTCAATGTGGGGGTCATTTAACGGAGCGAGCTGCACAGAAGAGAGATCTTTGAGAGCCTCTGCTTCTTTCATGATTCCTTCATCGTGAGGGTATACGACCTGCGCGCCGTCGCTCCAATAGACTTTATAGCCGTTGTATTCTTTGGGATTGTGGGAAGCGGTGATCATGATCGCAGCGCTTGCCTTTTTGAAGCGGCAGGAAAATGAGATGTAAGGTGTGGGGCGGAGGGCATCGAGCAGATAGACGTGGATGCCGTTGCCGGCTAAGACGCGGGCGGCTTCCCTAGCAAATTCTTGGGAATGGTGGCGCGAGTCAAAGCCGATGAGCGCAGAGAGGCGCTCTTGTTTGTTTTGCTTGCGCAAATAATTGGCGAGCCCTTGGGTTGCGAGCCGAATCGTATAGATGTTCATGCGGGTCGTGCCGGGGCCCATGATCCCGCGCATCCCTCCTGTGCCGAAGGAAAGATCGGTGAAGAAAGCATCGATGAGGCCTTGCACATTTTTTTGTTTGAGCTCTTGCACTTCAGCTTTTGTCTTTTCATCGAAGGGCCCGGTCAGCCAATAACTGACCCGTTTTTCGATGTCAGGAGAGAGATTGGGCATGGCGTCCTCCTAAAGGTTCTGTTGAATTTCTCCGAGAGAGATGAGAGGCGCGTCGGGATGGTTGATCCCTTCGCAGCGTTTCGCGGCTTCTTCCCAGGCTTTGGGCGTTTTCAGTTGATCCCGCCACCAAGGGAAGGTGCGGCATTGCTTGGGGCGCGCTTGATAAATTTCGCAGCGTTTGCCTTTGAGAAAGACGCAATCGAAATTGCGGGGATGTTCCTTTAAGGAAAGGCGATTGCCGATGCGCCGAGTGTACTTTTTGATGAATTCTTCAGTTGCGATGTTCAAAGTTTTTGCAATCTCGTCCGCTTCTGCCAAAGTGACCCAGACGTACCCTGGAGAGCCTGTACAGCACTGGCCGCATCCTGTGCATTTAAAGCGAAGGCCTTCCTTATACCAAGGATTCATCGGTCCTCCATTGATAATGGTTTTTTTGGCTGGGCTGCCATGAGCCGCTTTGGACTTTATAGACTTCGATCTCACAGCCTTGATCAGTAATGTCGATCAAATTCCAGCTTCCTCGTTCATTTTGTGCGATAGAGCCGCTGTCGAGGATGATCGGCAGTCCGCTGGCCTGCAGATTCGCGATGCAGTGGCGATGGGTATGCCCGTGAAGAAAGAGCTTGATTTGAGGATGGCGCTCGATCACTTGCTTCAGCGCTTCTTTACGGAGCAGGCTTTTTCGAAAAGATTCATTGGAGAAAATCGGGAAGTGATTAATGAGGATAATGTTGCCCGAGATCTGCTGGAGCGCCTTGTCGAGCTTAATTTCCAAATCGGGGGAAAAGTACCCGTTTGCAGAGAGTAATGATGTTGCAATGGCCGTGTCCAACCCGATCAGCCACCAGCCTTTTGTGAATTCGACGAGCGATAGTCCATCCTCTTTGAGGTTGAAAGGGCTTGTTTTTGAATAAGAAGAGTTAAAAAATTGATAAAAGAGGTGCTTCTTGTAGGCCCTTTTGGTGTACTGATCGTGATTTCCTGGCAGCAGATAGACTTTTGGGCCTAAACTCTCGATGAATTGCTTAGCTAAGATGAATTCCGATTCATGGGAGGTCGACGTCAAATCGCCTGTGATAATGACAGCATCGACATGAAGTTCTTTGAACAGAGAAGGAAGAGAAGGCAAGTTTTCCGCGCTGAACCGATGGCGCCGCGATAAAAGCAGGTTGAGGTTCCCCAGCCACCGTTTTGAAAAAAATTGTGTTGGATTCCACGTCAGCCTGGAAAAATGAAGATCGGAGATGTGTGCGAACCGAAAAAGAGGCCTCATAAGAGAAAATGATACCCGTTTAGGCTATTTTTTCCTACCGCCTCGGTGGGCTTGTTCAGCCTTTTGCACTAAATTTTGTTGAACTAAATTTTTAATCCAACGCTTTCCTTCAGGATGAATGTGAGCTGGAGGGGAATCAGCAGGCACGGTCCCGGGCGTCGTGCGTTTTGAAACAATTCTTTTATGTTTGGCTTTTTCTTTTTTAACAGAAACAGTGCCTCTCATCCCTGCCACATGCTCTTCGATCTTTCTCCCGACTTTTTTAGGGTATTTCTTAAGCATTTCTTTTTGGGTCAGCTCATCGCTGTATTGACGCATTTCTTTGACGGGATAGTTAATTTGCGCGACTCGGATCTCTTTATTCATTTTTTTGCGCAGGGTCTTAGGCATGGAACGTTTGGATCTGTTCATGGGTGACTTCCTTTTATTTCAATTTTACCCTAATTAAGGATTTTGTGGTATAAGGAAGTTTCACGGTATTCCTATGTCTGCTACTCACAAAAAATGGGTCGAGTTTGTCCCCAAAAGCGTCGTCTGCTTATTTAAAGAACCCTATAATTTTTCCATCTTCCGAAAGGACCTGCAGGCAGGGGTCACTGTCGGCATTGTAGCGTTGCCGCTCGCAATGGCTTTTGCCATTGCATCGGGCGCGTCGCCTGAGAGCGGTCTGTTTACTGCGATCATTGCAGGTTTTATCATTTCTTTGCTCGGAGGTACTCGAGCGCAGATAGGCGGACCGACAGGAGCATTTGTCGTCATTATTTATGACATCATGATGAGAGAGGGCTACAGCGGCCTGATTGCGGCGACTCTGATCGCAGGAGTTCTATTAATCGTTATGGGCCTATGCCGCCTGGGAACATTGATCAAATACATTCCGTATCCTTTGGTGACTGGGTTTACTACAGGAATCGCGGTCGTCATATTTTCTTCGCAGGTTAAAGACTTTTTGGGTCTGAAAATGCAACAGGTCCCAGCGGATTTTATTCCAAAATGGCAAGCCTTTTTTAAGGCCATGCCAACTTGGGATCCATTGACGTTATCCGTAGGAGCTGGAACTTTTATCCTCATCTTATTGATCCGACGCTTTGTTCCTCATATTCCTTGGGGGATTGGAGCGATCGTTTTTTCAACGCTTATCTGCTGGGGGTTCAATCTGCCAGTAGATACCATTGCTTCTCGATACGGTGAGATTCCTCGGATGCTCCCTTTTCCTTCTCTCCCTCATCTGCCTGAGACCTTTGCAGAATGGCATCGGTTAGTTCCCGATGCAATCACAATTGCGCTGTTAGCAGGAATCGAATCGTTACTTTCTGCCGTCATCGCAGATGGAATGATGGGGACCCGGCATAAATCGAATTGCGAACTTGTCGCGCAAGGAATTGCCAATTTAGGATCTTGCATTTTCGGTGGGATTCCAGCCACAGGAGCGATTGCGCGTACAGCAACAAATGTTAAGACGGGAGGTAAGACACCTGTTGCGGGTATGCTTCACGCTGTCACATTATTTTTAATCATTTTATTCATCGCTCCTATTGTCAGCTTGATTCCCACAGCCGCTTTATCTGCCGTTCTTGTCATGATTGCTTGGAATATGAGCGAGGCCGAGCGATTCCGCCACTTGCTCAAAGCCCCGCTCGGAGACGTTGCAGTCCTGCTTGCAGCATTTTTCTTGACCGTGCTCGTCGACATCACAGTCGCCGTTGAGGTGGGAATGATTCTAGCAGCCTTTTTATTTATGAAACGCACAAGCGAACTTTCCAAGGTTGTGTCTTTAACTCCTTTTCTGGAAGAAAATGGCCTTGTCGAAGAAAAGGACCCCGATGCCATCTCGAAAAAGCATGTACCTATAGGGGTTGAAGTCTACGAGATCAACGGTCCCTTTTTCTTCAGTGTCGCTGATAGTCTTCAAAATGTCCTCCAAAACATGGAACGCCCTCCCAAAGTGTTCATTTTGCGCATGCGCAAAGTCCCTGCCATTGATGCCACAGGGTTGCATGCCCTCGATGACTTCTATGAAAAATGCCATCGGACCGGCACACAGCTGATTTTGTCCGGCGTGAAAGGACACCTCTTAAGTGCCTTCACCAAATATGGCATCGAGAAAAAGGTGGGCAAGCAGAACATTTTCCCTCACATCGATGCCGCACTGAAACGTGCGGAGGTTTTAGTTTCAAATTAATTAATAAATTAATAATAATATAATTAAGGATGGAGGCTGTAATTATGGAAGGCTATAGAGCTATTGTGAATTATTATTTCAAGAAGGGGATGGAAGAGTCTGGGATCAAGTTCATTGAAAATGAGTTAGTTAAAAAAGCAAAATCGATGGGCTGCCATCAAATCGAACTCTGGCAAAATGAGCGAGATCACGCCCAGCTTGTCGGAATCGCACACTGGAACAACATAGAAGAAGCGCGCCAATTTCAATCCCACTGGCAAGCAAAAGAAAAGGAGCTGCTTAAATTCTGCGCTAAAGCTCCTCATCACGAGTTCTTTAAGGTGCGATCGACTTACGCAGAAAAATCAAGAAGAGCAGCGTAAGAAGTTCTTGAGGACTTTGCTGGGGGATATGAAGTGCTGCCAATTGAGTCTTAACAATTTCCAATCAGGTAGATAACGGGGCGGCAGGACGAGATTCCCTTGCCGCCATCCGGGGCGCCATAGGCGCATTCTCTGTTCATCATCTGCGATGATCAATGTGGGAACGTCCAAATTGGAAGCTAAATGGCCGACCGATGAATCGTTTCCGATCACTGCGGCAGATTCATGAACGAGCATCGCAAGATGGGAGAGGTTGGGAGGGCATACCAAAGTGAATCCTTCCTCCGCAACAAATTCCCATTGCGATTGCTCTTGGGGGCTGACGCAAAAGACGGGGGTGAAATCGAGGTGTTTAAGTTTGCGGGCGACTTTGATAAATCCTTTGGCATTCCAATTTTTTGAAACGGAACGGCTTGTGGGATGAATGAGGACCTGTTTTGAATTGCGCGGAGTATCGGGGAGGATCAGGCCGTTGTATTTGGAGGGGACTGGAAGGGAAAAGAACGAGGCCATGGCTTCAGCGATATTATCCGCCATGGGACGATGCTCATCGAAGATGCGGTCGAGCAGGTGCAATGGGCCGTGTTTCTCTTTCGAATAGGTGGGGTAAAAGATAGAGAGGCGAGGGCGGTACGATTCGATGAGCTGTTTGATTTTGGGGGAGTTGTCGTTTTCGGCGATGATGAGGTCGAAGGCATCGAGTGTAGAGTAGGAAGGCTCGATTTGATGGTCTGGGAACCAATTCGCCAATTCAGGAAGAGCTTGGTGGAAGGTCGTTACCTTGTATCCCTGAAGCTTGAGCTGATGGGAGGCGATCATCATGAGTAATGCATCGCCGATGCCGAATGCAGGAAGGACAGCCGCTGTTTTCATAGTTCACTACCCTTGGGTTTAAACCCAAGGGTATATCACAAAGATTATTTACTTTCTTCTTCAGTGTCTTCGGGAGCGTTGCCGATGAGGGCTTCTGAGAGAAGGACGACTCCTGCTGTGGAAACGGCGAAGCGGAGGGCATTCTTGACCACTTTTGCCGGATCGACGACGCCGGAGTTAAGCAAGTCTTCGATGTTCATCGTCAATGCATTGAATCCAAAATGGGGGCCTTGGACGAGCACTTGGTCGAATATGATGGAACTATCGAGGCCCGTGTTGGAGACGATCTGCTTGAACGGCGCTTCACAGGCTTTGAAAACGATGGTAGCGCCAATGGCCTCATCCCCATCTAGTTTCAATGCCCCTTGGGCCGATTTGCTTGCCCGAAGCAGGGCGCATCCCCCGCCGATGACGATGCCTTCTTCGATGGCAGCGCGTGTAGAATTCAAGCTGTCTTCGAACATCTGTTTTTTCTGCTTCATTTCAGGCTCTGTCGCTGCACCGACGCGGATGACTGCGACGCCGCCGCTGAGCTTTGCCTTGCGCTCATCGAGCTTTTCCTTGTCGTACGAGCTGGTCGCTTTTGCGCTTTCAGCTTCGATTTGCTTGACGCGGGCTTGAATGTCCTTGTGATTGCCATGGCCTCCCACAAGAGTGGTCTTCTCTTTGGTGACTAAAATTTTCTCTGCGGAGCCGAGGACGTCGATGCCGGCGTCTTTCAGCGACATTCCTGTCTCTTCAGAGACGAGAGTGCCCCCGGTCAAGATGGCGATGTCTTCGAGCATTGCTTTGCGACGGTCGCCAAAGCCTGGGGCTTTAACGGCGCAGACTTTAAGGCTGCCGCGGATTTTATTGACGACAAGCGTGGAGAGCGCATCGCCTTCGATGTCTTCGGCAATGATCAGTAATTCCGTAGCAGATGAGGCAACCGCTTGCAGAATGGGAAGGATTTCCTGGACAGAGGAGATCTTTTTGTCAGTGATAAGGATTTTCGCATCGCTCATTTCCACTGACATGTTCTCAGCTTTTGTGCAGAAATAGGCGCTGACGTAGCCGCGGTCAAATTGCATCCCTTCGACCATTTCAATCGTCGTATCGGTGCTTTTGCCCTCTTCGATGGTAATCACGCCTGCTTTGCCGACTTTTTTAACGGCTTCTGCGATCAAGCTGCCGATTTCTTCATGCCCCGAAGCAGAGGCGACGGCGATATTTTTGGTCTCTTTGTCGCTTTTGATCGCGATGGAGGCCGACTCGATCTCTTTGACGACCGCTTCGACGGCTTTGTCCATGCCGCGCTTGAGCGTGATAGGAGAGGCGCCGGATGCGATGTTCTTGACGCCGTTTTGGACGAGGGCGCGCAGCAGGAGAATGCTCGTCGTCGTTCCGTCGCCGCATTTTTCTTTCATTTTGCTCGCGACTTCTTTGCCGAGCGAGATGCCCATGTTGGCGTATTGGTCCTTGAGCTCGATGTCTTTGACAATGCTGTTTCCATCATTGGTGATTTTGGGAGCGCCCCAAGAAGCCTGCAAGCCGACATTGCGCCCATTTGGACCGAGCGTGACGCCGACGACATCGGCAAGTTTGTCGATCCCTTCGCGCAGCTTATTTCTGGCTTCTTCTTCAAAAATCAGTTCCTTAGGTGTACTCATAGTTTATTCCTTCTTTTTAGAGAGTGTTTCATAAAGGATTTCGCGCAAGCCCAACAGGGTCAGGTGCGGATCAATGTAATCGACAAGTTCCTTCAAGTCTTCGATCAAGCTGACTTTTTCAAAGGAGACATCCTTCTCATTGATTTGAGTGGCCCCGCCTGTTGCGATCACTTTGATGGAACTGGGAGCGGTAGAGGTTTGCCTGAGCTCATCGATCATCCGTTCGATAGCGCCGAGCTGGCCGTAATAAATGCCGCTTTGCAAATGCGTCTCTGTCGTCTTGGCCAGAGGAGAGTCCGGCTTTTTGAGTTGAACGAGAGGCAGTTTATCGGTGTAAAGGGATAGGGCTTTTGCCGAGAGCAACGCGCCGACGTAGATCATACCGCCCTTGTAGCGCCCTTCTTTTGCGACGTAATCGACAGTGATCGCCGTCCCGATGTCGACAACGATGCAGTCATTGATAGGAAACCGCGCGAGCGCTCCATAAGAATTGGCGATGCGGTCGTGTCCAAGGGCTTCAGGCTCGTCGACGTCCAGGCCCAGCTTGAGCGTGGAATAATCGAGGAGAATGAAATCGATTTTGTGCTGCTGGAGATAGTACTTCACAGAGTCTTCCGCTTTGGCATTGACCGACGAGATCAGCACATTTTTGATCGGTTTTCCCTGTAAATGCTGCAATAGAATTTCTGATGCCATCGTTTCAACAGCAAAGGCGAATGAATCGACGAGTTTCTTTTCTTCGAATATTCCGCCTTTGATGCGGGTGTTCCCTATATCGATAACAAGGTCTAATGTCATAGGGACTAGAGTATAGGAGATTAATCGTTATTTCGGAAGAATTTATTATAAACTTCCCGCTTAGGAACCTGATGGAGCTGAGCGGCCATTTTGATCGCTTCCAACTTGCTTAAGTTCAAGTCATTTTGCATCATCTCGACAAGCTCTTGCAAAGAAAGATTTGAAAAGAAAAGATTTTCTTTAGGCGGGCTGATGAGCAGGACGATTTCTCCGCGGGGTTTAAGTTGAGCCAAAATTTCTTTTGCCGTGCCTCTTAAGCACTCTTCATGCAGTTTGGTGAGCTCGCGGGCAATGCAGAGCTGCCTCTCAGGCGAAATGCCATTGATCATTTCCAATGTATCTATAATTCGATGGGGAGTCTCATACGCAAGGGTTGTGCCGGGATAAAACATCGCTTGCGCAAGAACCGTTTGCAATTCCTTTTCCTTCTTGGGCAAAAAGCCGATGAACTGAAAAGGCTCAGCAAAGCCGGACAATACCCATGCATCGATCACTGCGCAAGGCCCAGGGATTGCTGTGACAGGAATCCCCTCTTGGCGGCAGCGTTGAACGATGTTTTGCCCAGGGTCGGCTAGCAAAGGCGTCCCCGCATCGGAGATTAACGCAATGGACTTTCCCTCTTTGAGATCAGCAATCACTCCATCGCTCGAGCGGGATTCGTTAAATCGATGAAAGGGCTTAAGGGGAGCCTTGATCGCATAATGGTCTAGCAGCACACGGGAGTGGCGTGTGTCTTCGCATAAAATGTAATCGCAGCGCGCGAGCACTTCGGCGGCGCGAAAAGTCATGTCGGCCAAGTTGCCGATCGGGGTAGCTACTAAATATAACATAGAATTGGAGGTGGCACCCAGATTTGAACTGGGGAATGGGAGCTTTGCAGGCTCCTGCCTTACCGCTTGGCGATGCCACCAATTATTTAAGCAAAAAGTATGCTCGAATTGCTGTCTGCGGTCAACTGTAAAAAATATTTAGCATTTTTAAAAAAGCTGCTGAAGTTTCATAATTTCATATCTATTTTACGGAGCGCACCTATGGCAACGATTTATCGATACCAGAGCTCTTATCACGGAATTCAGGCCTCAATTTGTTTTAAAATCGAAGATACGACTAACATTCTCGGAGTGAGCATCGATACGCCTCGGCTTCACATCCGTTCCATGGAAGAGGTTGACTATGAACCCGCTTGCCGTCTTTTAGGAGACAAAGATGTCATGGAAAAACTCAATGACGGGCACATCCTGACTGCAGAAAAAGTCAGAGCTTCCTTCAATGGCTATGCAAAGCAGCGAAAAGAGCGAAACCCTTATGACAGACTTGCCGTGCTCAACCGGACGGGAGATTTTCTCGGCATTGTTGCTTTGACTCCTTATGAGCCTGGAGTGGCACAACTCTCGGGACTCGGGTTTAGTGAGTTTTGGCGGCAAGGATTTGGGACAGAGGCAGCTCTTGCAATCGTGAAGGATTATGCTCCAGCGGCAGTACGAGAAGGTCACTTTGTCAAAGGAGAAAAGCTGCGAAAGATTATGGCAACAGCGCGTCCCGATAACGAAGGGTCATGGAAAATCTTAGAAAAATTAGGGATGAAATTTGACGGAGAAAGAGAGGTCCCGGAATACAATGCAGCGCGCAAGTTTTATTCGATCAATGTCTGCATTTAGCGATTAATTGACGAACAGAAGAAATAGACCGAGGATTGCTAATCCACTCTGCAACATCTTTTGGAAGAGAAATTCTTTTTGTGAGTTCTTTTTTGGTTCCTTTAGGTCTGCCTGCTCCTTTGCGTTTACCACCACGGCCTTTAGTTTTTTTCTCAACAATAGGGGAAAGGTTGCGCTTGAGTCTTTCTTCGATGAAATCTTTGAGATACAGTGGATAATTTTTTATAACGTCTTTTTTGCTGTCTCCAGCATATTCAACTGGATATAAAGGATGACTAAATACCCATGCATTGACTTCTTTGTCAAACCAGGGCTTGATTTCACCGATCTCTTCAAGAGCTAATTTGAGATGCGCTTTAATTTTTTTCCCGGTGGCCATGACCATCCTCATATAACTTATAATCAATACTGCCTTTTTCTAGTCTCCAACCAACCATTTTTAGGTATTGAAAGTAATGCCTTTCCTCTAAAGGTTTGGCCATTGGTCGTCCTTATTTTGGATGATATTTTAGATTATTTTGCCAAAAAAATCAAACTTATTTGCGACGTGAGGCAACGATCCTTCTGGCCTGCGAGAATTTAAGAATTGGAGACGCGTCTATAATTCCGTGTAGGTCCCAAAGTTGTCGAACCCGAAGTCGAGGTTCAGCGTTTCCGGTGTGCTTTCGTTTAAAATGCTATAACCTGCGACGGGCAATTGAGTTTGAGTCAAGGAGACGTTTTCATGGAAAGTGATATTCAACACTCCTGGCCCAAAGTTGATGACGCCAATGGCTCCATTATAGGGGTCTGGCATTGTTTCAGGCATGTTGACATAGTTTCCGATCACGTCGACATTCACAAAATTTGATGCAGGCGGATTGATTCCAATGGCAATGCCGATTTGGAAAGGGAGAGCGGTGTTCAACTGTGAATTGCAGGTGTTGTTTAAAATCGATACATCAACATTTCCAGTCACTCCTGGTACAATACTGCCTAGAGTATCTAAAATATTAATATCCATTCCCCGATTGAGGCCGGAATTATCATTTAAGCCGGTGAGGAGGTTATTGGAAATGATGAAGGACCCTTGATGAGGAGAAGCTAGAGGATAGAACCATATGCCAAATGTATTGCCTTGGTCTGTCCCTATCGCTGTATTGTGATTGATTGTGACATTCCCTCCACCATAGACAAGAATTCCGATCCCCCCTGGGCTCAGTACAGTATTATTTGTAAAGGTGTATGCCGTATTGTTCTTAATCAAGTAATTCAGTCCCGCGTCGATACGGATACCAGCAGATTGATCAGAGCCGCTCGCTTGATTAGCTCCTCCGAAATTATCGATGCAATTTAAGCCGGAGACAACATTATTGCCTGAATTCAAATAAACGGCTGAATGCGTTGCTGGATCTGCAAATGTGTTGGAAATCGCAGGACGTCCCACAGCATGAGCGGGGACGTTCACCCAGCCTAATGTCGTGTCAAGCTGTTGAATGGTCCCTGCGCCCCAAAGCTGCTGGCCGTTTTTGAGGACGATGCCCATGTTCATTCCCTGATCTGTGCCATCTCCAGGATAGACGTAGATGATGTCATTGTTATTGGAAATATTTTCTGCGTCGGCAAGGGTGTTGAAGGGGGACTCATAACTGCCTTGGCTGTGGCTGGTGTTGTTGACAAACCAAACTGTATAGGGTTTGTCTGTAGTAGGATCGATCGCTTTTCTATGGTCGTGCTTCTTTGTCACGACGACGATTTCGTTGCGGTCGACGCGCTGCAGCGCTCTCTCTTCGAGCATAGCCCTGGTTGCACAGCTTTGAGCATCATAGCCGCTGCGAGGATTGATTTTTCGCTTTCCGCCGAAAGAATAAGTAAACGCCGCTTCTCCTTGGACGATGCCATGGAACACTTTGTCGTAAGAGGCGCTTACCTGAAGGCGGAGATAATCAAATAGTGTTGCCACTACACGTGCTTCGCCTCCCCAAGCCACTTTTCCTTCCCTTTCAAAGTAGTAGGGGCCTGCTGCGGCGTACAGCTGATAATCTTTTAAGCGCAATGCATGGGCGCCGACTTCAGCGTTTCCTCCTTTCATCGCCACTTCTTTGCGGCTGGACAAAATGATCGAATGCCCTTTGAATTCATGGAAATGGGTGCGGTATAAATGACTTTCTTTTTTTCCAACAGGGAGGTAGGCGTTTAAGCGGCAGTCCCAAATTTCTCCTAAGCTCTCAAAACCAAATCCGACTTGATTGTAGTGATAGCGATGGGTGTTTCGGTAGTCGTAATATGAGTTCAATCCCCATGCCCTATTGCCGCACAAATAGCGGATCCCAAGCCCTGCATTGGCTGCCATTTTGCCGTCATTGAAGATGTGGCCTCTCAAGTCCAGAAAAGGGACCCAATCTCCATCTAGAGTATAGGGGATGGTGAAAAAGCCCTCGATGCTGGTGTAGCCTTTTTGATAACCGACGCCTTTCGATTCGATGTGCTTGGCCTCAACGCGCTGCGTCGGAGGCGACATTTCATTGCATTGAGAAGGTGATGGGGATGGTTCCGTTTGTTTCGCATTCTTTTGTAAACCAAAAAGCAAGGCAGGAGACACGCTTAAATAGGTGAGAATGGCGGCAGCTTTGATACAATTCATGAAAAACCTCGCGTTTAATTTTATAAATAATTTTATTTAATTTTTTTTTTCAAGTATTTCTTTGAGGCTGTCATGTTGAAAATCAAACCTGAGTTGATCTAATATGATCTTTTGTCCGGAGGCATGATCGAGATGCTCGTATACGATTTTGCACAGATCGCAGAGTGGCTGGGTTGTTCTGAAAAAGTATCAGGGACTGTGCAAGGTTTTAAACAAGACAGCCGGGGTGTCAAGCCAGGGGATTTGTTCTTTGCCCAAAAAGGAGAGAAGGTCGACGGGCATCATTACTTGAAGCAAGCAGCCGAACAAGGGGCAATCGGAGCTGTTGTAAGAAGCGATTATGCGGGAGAAGATTTCGGCCTCGCGTTGCTGCGGTCCGATGATGTCATTGCTGCATTGCATCGCCTTGCCAAGATCGTGCATGCGAAGCGCCGGGTGAGAGTCATCGGTGTGACGGGGTCGGTGGGAAAGACGACGACGAAGGAATTCATCGCGGCGATCCTCGAGAGAAATTTTCGCGTCGGTAAAACTCCGGGCAATGAAAATTCTCAAGTCGGGGTCCCTTTGAGCATTTTAAATTCTGAAGGGAATGAAGAAGTTTTTGTGATGGAAATGGGGATGAGTTTGCCGGGGGAGATAAAAAAGCTCGTCGCCATTGCGCCTCCTGAGATAGCGATCATCACAAAAATCGCACTTGCGCATGCGGCATTCTTTCCATCAGGGATGGACGGGATTGCGGAAGCTAAGGCGGAGATTTTTTCCCATCCTGCGACGCGGCTGGGTATTCTCAATCATCAAGTTGCCCAATTTGCGGGGGCGCTCAATGCCGGCGATTGCTTTAAGATGACATATGGCTTGGATGTGGATAGCGATTTTACGCTGTATAGGGAAAGGTCTCAATTTTACGTTGTCGAAAAGGGCATGAGGACTTCTTTGTTTTCACTGCCGTTTGCAGCGGGGCACCTGTGCGAGGATTTTATGGGTGCGGCGGCTGTCGCGCGGGGATTAGGGGTGCCATGGGAAGAGATCATTGCTGCAGCGCAGCACTTGAAGGTGTATAAGCACCGCTTTGAAAAAGTCGAAAGAGGGGGCATTATCTTTATCAACGACTCCTACAATGCCAATCCCACATCGATGCGCGCGGCGCTGACGAATTTGCCTCCTCCCCATCCTGGATGCAAGAGAATTGCCGTGCTCGGCGCGATGAAAGAACTCGGCGCCCATGCCGATAAAAGCCATTGCGAAGTAGCCAAGCTCGCATTGGAACACGTCGATTATCTTTTGACGCTAGGGGAAGAGTGTTTGCCGATGGTCGATGTGTTTAATCAAGCAGGGCGCCCGGTCGAACATTTTTTAGAGCTCGATGTGCTCCGCCGCCGAGTCTTTGAGCTCGCAAGCAGCGGCGATGTCGTTTTATTGAAAGGATCTAATTCCAAGCAGTTGTGGCGTGTTCTCGAAGATTGATTTACAATTTATCGGGAGGTGGATAAGATGAGGTAAAGAGACTGTTGTCGAATTAAGACTTCGTCGATTTTCGGGATTATTTTGGCCGATTTTTGATTCAAATTGCAGGGGTAATATACGAAAGTTGATATTACCCCTGCAATTTGAATCAAAAATCGGCTCAAAAGAACCCAAAAATCGACAGAAGCTTAATTCGACAACAGTCTCTAAGTTCCACCCCAAATTGCTGTGATCTTATTAGTATACCAATTTCTCACCAGTGTGCTGGGGATGAAAATCCCTTCGGCATTCGTTTATTCCTCCACCCGCATGATGCTTGCGGCGCTGACATCGCTCTTGTTCACGATTTTTATCGGCCCGCGCTTCATCCGCAAATTGTACGAGCTGAAGACGGGACAATCGATCCGCGTCGAGGATTGTCCTCTGCTCGCTGAGCTGCACCAAAAGAAAAAAGAGACGCCGACAATGGGCGGAATTCTCATCCTATGCTCGATGATTTTATCTCTTGTTCTTTGGATGGACTGGCGCAGCAGCTTTACGCTGATCTTGGCTTTGACGACAATCTGGCTCGGGTTTTTGGGAGGATACGATGACTATCTCAAGCTCAAATTTAAAAATTCAAAAGGGATTTCCGCGAAAAGGAAATTTCTTTTGCAGAACCTGCTCTCGCTTGCGATCGCGGCTTATCTGTTTTGGCCGGCAATGACGCAAAGTCTTCACAGGGGGGATTGGTTTGCCCCGCCCGTAGCAAAAGAGCACGTCGCGGCGGGGAAAAAAGAGCCGACGTTGACGACGCAAGAATACATGAGCCGCTACTTCGTCCCTTTTTGCAAGGATCCTTGGCTGATATTAAAAGGGGCAGGGATCATCTTCGGGATTCTGTTCACAGCATTTGTGATTACGGGATCTTCCAACGCCGTCAATTTGACAGATGGACTTGACGGCCTCGCGTCGGGATGCCTCGTCATGGTCGCGGGCGTGCTTGCAGTCGTCGCATTTTTGACGAACAACATGGAAATGGCGCGCTATCTCAATATTCTATATATCCGGGATAGCGGAGAAATTGCGATCTATCTCTTTGCATTGATCGGAGCGTGCCTGGGATTTTTATGGTACAATGGCCATCCGGCGCAGGTATTCATGGGTGATACCGGATCGCTTGCCTTAGGCGGGATCATCGGCGTTTGCGCTGTGCTCTTGCGCCGCGAGGTGCTGCTCGGACTGATCGGGGGCGTTTTCGTCGCAGAGACGGTCTCTGTCATTTTGCAGGTGGGAAGTTATAAGCTGCGCAATAAAAAGCGGATTTTTCTCTGCACTCCTCTGCATCACCATTTTGAATATAAAGGCTGGCCTGAGACCAAAGTCGTCATGCGCTTTTGGATGATTGGATTGATCCTAGCCATTGTCGGTCTCGCATCGCTTAAATTTCAGTGATTTATGGAAGAGACGATCGTACTAGGATTGGGATTAAGCGGGCTTGCGGCGGCAGAATTTTTATTGAAGCAAGGGGTCAGTGTACTCGGCGTCGACGGCAATCGCGCTCTTTTGGACTCTTTGAAAGAAAAGGGGATGCGCTGCTGCCATGAAAGCGAAATGAACGCGCCTTTTACTCGCCTCGTCGTATCGCCGGGTATTTCTCCCAACCATCCGCTTTATCGACGAGCGCTCGAGAATGGAATAGAGGTGATTGGCGAAGCAGAACTTGCGCTGCCCCATTTTCGCAAGCCCCTGATTGCCATCACGGGAACCAATGGCAAGACCACGGTGACTTTGCTGATCGAACACATTTTAAATGCCGCAGGTGTTCGCGCGAAAGCACTGGGAAATGTCGGCACGGCGCTTTGCGACTATCTATTGCATCCTGCCGAGTGCGATGCATTTGTCGTCGAGCTCAGTTCGTTTCAGCTTGAGACGATGCGTACGCCTGTGTTCGACGCGGCTGTATTATTGAATATCACGCCTGACCATCTCGATCGCTATGGGAGCATGCAAGAATATGCTCAAGCGAAATGTCATCTGGAAGCGCTCGTGAAGGAAGGAGGCGCTTTTTATGTGCATTCAACTGTAGTAGCGGAATATGGGAATTTGCTGAAAAATTATCAGACGTATGACAAGATTGAATCCATAATTCCTATGGATTATAGAGATTGGGGCAGGCATGATGTGGAAAATGCCTTAGCTGCTTGGGCCGTATGCCGCGGATTTTCGATCGATGCCGCCGCTTTTCGAGCTGCGCTTTTGAGTTTTAAAAAGCCGCCGCATCGGATTGAATTTGTAAGCGAGATCGATGGCGTGTATTATTACGATGATAGCAAAGGGACGAACATCGACGCCTCGATCCAAGCGGTTAACGCGATGAAAGGACCGGTGATTTTAATTGCAGGGGGCATGGACAAAGGCGCTTCGTACCTTCTTTGGAAAGATCCTTTTTTGAAAAAGGTGAAGAGCATCATTGCCATCGGTCAAGCCGCTAGTAAAATTGAGAGGGAGCTAAATCCCTATTTTAACATTAAACGCGCTGAAACGCTTGAGGATGCCGTCGCGCTGGCATCGAGCATCGCAGAGAAAGGAGATCACGTGCTCCTGTCTCCGGGGTGTTCGAGCTATGATATGTTCCGCGATTATGCGCACAGAGGAGAAGAGTTTCAGAGACATGTCAAGAGGAGAAAATCATGAGCAGAAGAGATACCATTATCGTAGCTGTGCTGGTTAACGCCGGTTTGCTGATCGTGCTGTTTGCCAGCGCACTGAAGACAAGTTCGCCCGTGCATGAGATGGCAGCAGTAGCGCCTCCGGCACCGATCATTCAAGAAGTGCAAGAGCCTGTTTTCAAAAAAGAGATGCCTGCCCCCATTGTTGGAGATGAGGTGGATGTCGCATTAAACCAATTTGCTGCTGCGCCGCAACAGCTCTCTAGCTTTGCCGATGATCTCAAGACGTTTACTGTCCCTGAAACTCCGGCCCCGACCATTCCGCTTCCCGTCCCAACGCTTGCTGCTGCAGTCACAGCGCCCGACGTCAACCTCACTTCTGAATTCGTCGAAATCAAGGTGAAAAAAGGCGATGTATTAGAAAAGATTGCGCGCCAACACCGCACATCTGTTGCCGAAATCATGAAAATCAACAAGCTCACAAGCAGCAATCTCCGCATCGGCCAAGTCTTAAAAATCCCGAACAAAGCGATCAAAAAAGCAGAGGCCTCTTCGGTAGCTTTGACGACGCCTGACGCGGGAATGAAGTATTACACGGTGAAGAAAGGGGACAACCCTTGGACAATTGCCGTAAAGAACCATCTCAAAGTTGAAGATCTGCTCAAACTGAACAATATGTCGGAAGATCAAGCCCGCCGCTTAAAACCCGGCGATCAACTCCGCATTAAGTAGCTTGTGAACCCAGGCCTTAAGGCCTGGGATTTTTGTGTTTGGCGTGGGCTTCGCACCCACGCCAATCCATTTTTGAAATACCCGGCCCTTAAGGGCCGGGTTTCCGCCGGAGGACGGATGAATCGCTATGCTCTTGCACTTTTGATCTCGGCATCCGTCTTATTTGCGTTCGGCTTGATCATGATCTTCAATACGACCTCTGCCGAGGTCCTCGACCGTTTCCTCGATCGCAGCACGCATCATGCGCTCATCAAGCAGATGCTCTATGCACTCGTCGGCGGCGTGGGTGCAGTTGGGATTTGGTTCATCGGCTACAAAAATCTCATCCGCTTGAGCGGGCCTTTGTTGATCGGGGCGGCGCTCTTTCTCATCTTGGTTTTCATGCCGGGCATCGGGCTGCAGATCAACGGGGCGCACCGCTGGATCAACCTCTTTGGCAATTCTCTTCAACCTTCAGAATTCGTCAAATTCCTGATCCCTCTTTATTACATTCACGTCATCACGACGCGAAAAAATCCATTGGACTTGCGCGCTTTTTTGCTGCTCCTCGCCAAGCTCGCGGTCCCGATGGGTTTGATTCTCTTCGAGCCCGATAATGGGACCGTCGCCATCATCATGGCAGCATTGGTGATTTTATTCATTCTCTCCGGGTTGAAATGGACCTACTGGGCGCTTCCTCTCATGATCCTGTGTTTTTTGGGAGGGATCGTCGCCTCTCAAATGCCGCACGTCTCAGACCGGATTAAGGTGTACTTGGATCCTGAATACGATCTCAAAGGCAAAGGGCATCAGCCCTATCAGGCGAAAATTGCGGCGGGATCAGGAAGATTGATGGGCAGAGGGCTCGGCGAGAGTTTGCAAAAACTCGAGTACCTCCCTGAGGCCAGGAGCGATTACATCGCGGCGATCTATGCCGAAGAATGCGGCTTCATGGGTATACTCGCGCTGATTGCGTGCTATATGGGGATCGCTTTTTGCGGCTTTTCCATTGCCCTGCGCGCAAAAGACAATGAAGGGTTTTACGCAGCGGCGATCATCACATTTTTGATCTGCTTTCAGGCCTTTTTGAATTTAGGCGTCGTTTCGGGGCTTCTTCCGAGCAAAGGGACAAACCTTCCATTTTTTAGCCAAGGCGGTTCATCGCTTCTTGCCAACATGATCGCGCTTTCATTCTTGCTCAACATCGCCAAGTATTCTGAGAGGGAGCATGCAAAAGCGTAGGATTTTATTTGCTGCCGCAGGAACAGGCGGGCATCTTTTTCCTGCGCAAACACTGGCCGCACAGCTTCTCGAGAAGAATCCTGATTTGGAGCTGATTTTTGCAGGGGCTCATTTAAGTAAAAACGCTTATTTCGACAAACAAAAATATCCCTTTCACGATATCTCCAGCGAGACGCCCTTTCGCAGAAACCTGATCAAATCGCTTAAGTCGATTTTCATTTTGATCAAAGGGATTGTGCAGAGCTTAAAGCTCCTCGATGAAAAAAAAAATCGATCTCGTCGTCGGATTCGGCTCGTTCCATACGTTTCCTCTTTTATGCGCAGCTGTGCTCAAGAAAATTCCTCTTGTCTTGTTCGAATCCAATTCGGTCCCTGGAAAAGTCGTCCGCCTGTTTTCTAAAAAGGCGATATTGAGCGCCGTCCATTTCCCTGAAGCAATGTGTTTTTTAAAAGGCAACATTGTCGAAGTGCAAATGCCGCTGAAGAAGGGGGAGGTCATCTCGCAAGAAGAAGCAAGGCGCACCCTTCAACTTCAAAGCGATCTTTTCACTTTGCTCGTCTTCGGCGGCAGCCAAGGCGCTAAGAAAATCAATCAATCCATTGTGGAGCTGTTGCCGCTTTTACATCGCGAAAAGCTTTCATTGCAGCTGATCCATTTTACGGGAAGCGACGAGAGAGCAAAAGAGGTTGAGCTAGTCTGTGAAAAATATGGCATTCCATGTTATGTGAAAAAGTTTGAAAAAAAGATGCATGTCGCTTGGAGCGCGGCGGACCTTGCGATCTGCCGCTCAGGAGCGATGACGCTTTCTGAAATGATGCATTATGAAGTGCCGGGCATCTTAATTCCTTATCCTTTTGCAGCGGATCAGCACCAACTAAAAAATGCGCAATTTTTTGAAACCCAAGTCGGAGGGGCGCAGCATCTATCTGACAATCGCTTGACTGCCGAGTCTCTTTTGCAGGCCCTTCAACAGGACGCTGCTCCAATGAGACAAGCGATGAAGGACTTTAAAGCCAAGCAGACAAAAAAAGAGTTATGCCATCTCATCACAGACATTCTAGAAAAATTATGAAAGAACACTTTCATTTCATCGGCATCGGCGGGATCGGCATGAGCGCTCTTGCTAATATCTTATTGCAACGCGGAGATAGCGTGACAGGAAGCGATGTCGCTTCTTCATACGTCACTGATGAATTGCAAAAAAAAGGGGCATCTGTCTTTATCGGGCAATCCCCTGAAAATGTGAATCCTTCGTCTATAGTCATTTATAGCAGCGATATCAAAGAGGGCAATCCCGAGTTTGCACGAGCCAAGCATGCCGGACTGCACATGCTTCATCGCTCCGAGCTTCTCCATGAGCTGATGACATCCTATTCCCCGCTGCTCGTCACGGGAACGCATGGAAAGACCACGACGTCCTCTTTGCTCGCGCACCTTCTTGTCGATGCGGGATTAAACCCATCATATGCCGTTGGGGGGATGGTGAGCAGCTTAAATAGCAATGGCGGGTATGGGAGCGGACCTTATTTTGTAGCCGAAGCTGATGAGAGCGACGGGTCCTTTTTGAATTATTCTCCGTTTGGCGCGATCATCACCAACATCGACAACGACCACCTTGCCTACTGGAACGACCTTGACAGCCTCATCGAAGGCTTCCGCAAGTTTGCCCATGGAGTTGCTTCTCAAAAGCACCTTTTTTGGTGCGGCGACGACGAGATCTTGCACTCGCTCAAGCTCAAAGGGCACAGCTATGGATTCGATGAGCACAATGACCTTTTCATCGAAAATTTCCGCCAAGACGGTTGGAAGATCATCTTCGATATTGAGTTTGAAGGGAAGGAGTATCCGGAAATCGAAATTCCGCTCATCGGCGGACATAACGTGCTCAATGCTGCCTCAGTCTTTGGGCTTGGCCTGAAAATCAAAATCCCTGAAAAGAAAATCCGCAAGGCATTTTCGAGCTTTAAAGGAGTCGCCCGCCGCGCTGAATTTAAAGGAGAGGCTAAGAACATCAGCTTCTTTGATGATTATGCCCATCACCCCACAGAGATTTTTGCGACACTGCACGCCTTTAAGAAGGCCATCGGCCATCGCCGCCTCGTCGCTGCCTTCCAACCCCATCGCTTCACGCGGACGCGCGATTGCCTCCATGAGTTCGGCCCTGCATTTCAATGCGCCGATGATTTGATTTTAACCGATATCTATGCAGCAAGGGAGCCGCCCATCAACGGGATCAGCAATGATATCCTCCTCGAAAAAATCAAAGAGACATACATTCACGATGTGAAATTTGTCCCCAGGGACCATCTCGTGCCATTCCTCGCCTCCTTTTTACAGCCCCATGATGTGCTCGTGACGATGGGAGCGGGCGATATCACAAAAGTTTGTCCAGAAGTAATACAATCATTGAGTCATGAAAAATAATCGCCTTCCCCTGACGCATGCACTGGCTTGGATCGTAGGCTCGACAATGGTGATCACCGGCACCGCGTACAGCGCCATGAAGCACTATCTCAAAAGAGGAAACGACGCTCAATTTGCCCTCCGTTCGATCGTACAGACAGGCCCATTGAAAGAAGCCCTTAAGACCGAATATCTCGCAGAGCTGCTCGGCATCTCTGCTGATCGGCCCTACAACACCCTGCATTTTAATTTGCGCCAAGCCAAGATGCGCTTATTGAAATCGCCTCTCATTGCAGAAGCTGACGTCAAACTCATCAAACCCAATACTTTATACGTTGATTACACCGTTCGTCAGCCCATTGCCTTTTTGGACGATTACGACAATGTGGCGATCGACGCCCGAGGTTATCTCTTTCCCTTCACTCCCTTCTTTTCCCCAAAGAATCTTCCCGCCCTCTACCTGGGGCTGTCCCCCTTTGGAACACCCCCGCCAGACCCTCAGCGCCCGACAGCGCGCTGGGGAGCCCCCCTTGCGGGCAAATACCTCGAGCTCGCAATCCAAATTTTGAACATCGTTTCAGATCCTAAAGTCGCGGACCTGTTCTGTGTCAAGCGGATCGATGTCTCCAATGCGTTTGCCGAGAGTTACGGACAAAGAGAAATTGTCATGATGACCGAAGACCGCCTATTCCGCCATCTCGAAGGCAAAGAGGTCCAATTCTGCATCCCCCGCATCTTGCGGCTCAGCACAAAGGACTATGCTCAAGAGCTCGGGAACTACCTTAGATTGCGAGAGCAGCTGCTTGAAGAGGAGAGGCGGGCAGCCGTATTGCCGCAAAATGGGTCTTCTTCCGTCGTGTATTTAAAAGAGAAGATCATCGACTTCCGCATCCAGAAACTCGCCTTCATCGATGAAAAAAAGCACGCCCCATCCCTCTGAGCGAATGCAACTAGCGTCGCATCGGATCGCCTACTGGCTATGAAGCGCACTTGATGCTATTTTATTTCACTTTTAAATTAATTTTAACACGATTAATTGTAATTTAATAACTAAATGATTGAGTTTATTGAATTTTAGTTAATAAAATATTTGTTGCAGCGAGATGGAATTGGGTATAGACTCTTTTTTCCAAAAGTGTTAACTTCTCTTCCCGAAGTGTCAAAATTTTTAACCCTAAACTGAGAACTATGAAAGATTTCATTGCTTATTTGATTAAAAACCTCGTCGATCAGCCGGACGCAGTCGACGTTCAAGTGTTCGATGGCCAACAGGGAACTGTCGTTGAAGTGCGCGTTTCTGCTGAAGACGTCGCTAAAGTCGTCGGGAAGCAAGGCCGGACGATCAAATCTCTGCGGACGATCGCCATGACTGTCGGCGCACGTTTTGGAAGACGCGTGAGACTCGAGCTTGTGCATTAATCTACGAGGGTAATGTAGGATGGGGCTGACTTTTGAAGATAAAGAGTTGCAGAGCCTTCTTTCCCAATTCACTCTGACCCAAAGGCAAAAAGTCCCTCCTCGCTCAAAGAAAAAGAAAATCATCGTCATCGCCGGGCCGACTGCTGTCGGCAAAACCCAGATCTCCCTTGTCATCGCCAAAGCCATCGGCGGGGAAATTATCTCCGCGGACTCGATGCAAGTCTATCGAGGGATGGATATCGGCACGGCAAAGGTCAGCCTGGCCGAAAGGGAGCATGTTCAGCATCATCTCATCGATAGCCGCGATCTCGACGAGAGCTTCAACGTCGTAGAGTACTATCAAGAAGCTTGCCAGGCGGTGAGCGAAATCCTCGATAAAGGCGCCGTCCCCATTATCGTCGGAGGAACGGGCTTTTACATCCATGCGATCATCTACGGGCCCCCAAGCGGCCCTCCTTCAGATCCTTTTCTCCGAAAGACCCTCGAAACAGAAATGGAGGAAAAGGGCTCCAAAGCAATGTACGACAAATTGAAAGACCTCGATCCCGATTATGCGTATTCCATCACCCAAAATGATCGGCATAAAATTATCCGCGGATTGGAGATCATCTCGATCACCCAGCAAAAGGTATCAGCCCTTCCCCCTGCCTCAACCCCTAATACCGAGTTCTATGATTTTCGATGCTGGTTCCTCTACATGCCCAAAGAAGTCTTATACCCTCGGATCGAAATGCGCTGCGACAAAATGATCGCCGACGGCTTTGTCGAGGAAGTCAAGAAACTCGAGCAGCAGGGCTTAAGTGAAAACCCCACCGCTTCCCAAGCGATCGGCTACCGGCAGTGTTTAGACTATTTGCATTCCCCAAAGACCCAAGAAGACTGGGACGATTTCATCGAATCGTTCAAGCAGGCTTCCCGCCGATATGCCAAGCGTCAATTCACTTGGTTCCGCAAAGAGCCGTTATTCCGCTGGCTCAACCTCGATAAAATGCCCGTCGAAACAGCCGCCGAGATGATCATCCAAGACTACGAGCATAGTTTTTAAAAAATCCGTTAGCTTTAAATCGGGAATTGCTTTAAGATTTTTTCGTTTTTTCCAAAATCCAGTGGCAAAATGAACGCAGAAAACGAAAAAGACGTTGTGAAAGATGAAAGTGAAATTCAAGTATCCGAGAAAAAAGGGATCTCAGCGCAATTCTCCGAATTCCTGAAGCATTTCGACCTCGAATCGACAGCAGAGGGCAAGATCCGTCTCAGCATCGATTTCATGAAAGCTGCCCTTTCTCATAGCGGTACGCCTCGATTTAAAGACTTTTGGGAAGGAAGGCGTCTCTGTCTTCCGTTATTTAAAGAAAATATCACCCCGAAAGTGCGTTCGCAGCTCTGGAGCGATTACATCGAGCTTTCGGAAGAGGCCAAACGCTTAAAAGAGATCTTAGATGAGCAATCGGCATTTGCTGTCGAGCAGATCGAACTTGCGATCCAAGCCCTCGAGCGAGATTTGGAGCACTATGCGCTGCTTTTGGGCCAAGCGCCAGAACATCCGATTGTGATTGAAAGCGAGACCTTAAGAAGCAAGCAAGAAGTCTATCAAGCCCTTCAGCGCGAATTGCTGCTGCTCAACACACTTGCTGCAAGAGTGAATGGTTTGCGCAAAGAAGTGGTCAAAACAGAGATGCGCATCCGCATTAAAAATAAACTGCTCGAACGGCTTTCTTCATGCGGCGACCGGATATTCCCCAAGAGAAAAGAGCTCATTAAAAACATCTCACAAGAATTCATCACCGATGTGAACCGCTTCATCGAGTCGCATTTTAAGGATGAAGAATTGCAAAGCATCCCTCTCTATGCCCTGCGCGAGGAGATCAAGAGCTTGCAGTCGATTGCCAAAGTATTGACATTGAATACGCACGCGTTTACGGAGACGCGGTTGAACTTAAGCGTTTGCTGGGACAAGATCAAAAACCGTGAAAAAGAGCGCAAAAAAGACATCCAAGCCAAGAGGATGGTTTATAAGCAGAACTTTGATCTCGTGATGGAAAAGATCATGCCTTTTGCTAAGCTTTGCGAATCGGGGGCGCCTTTAGAAGAATGCAACGCAAAGGCGGAAGAAATCCTAAGCTACATGCGCACAGTGGAGCTCGGCAGGGATGAAGTCAAGGCGCTGAAAGACGAAATCCACAAAGCCAAACGCATTCCCATGGAGCGTGCTCGAGAAGTCGAACAAGAGCGGCAGCGCAAAGAAAGAGAAATAGAAAAAGAAAAACGCGATAAGGTCCAAGCATTGAAAGAGCGATTGAATGCCCTCTTGCATGAAGCTCCATCGATGGAAGTAGATGCGTTAACGATCAAGCGCGATGAGCTGATGGCCCTCTTTGATGAGGCGGCATTATCGAAGGCAGAAAAACAGATCATCGATCGGCTTTTCAAGCAATTGAAAGATGCGATCGATGAGAAGCGCGAAAAAGCCTTGCTGCAGCTCTCTGAGGATGATCTCAAAGCATTAGGTGAGTTGAAGGCCGTTTTAAATGAACGCAAAACGCGCCGACAAGAGATTAAGAACCAGCTCGAGAATTACAGAAAGCTGCTCGGCGGTTCAGGATTTGATTTTGAAAAAGCGATGACGTATCGGGAAATGATTGAAACGGAGAAAGCCGCTTTGGAAAAGGTCAATGGATCGATCGAAGAGATTGAAGATAAAATCGATGAAATTGAAGGGTAGCGGGTGCGTTTAGCAGTGTTTGATCTCGATCATACGATTGTCTCAGACAACTGCAGCATGGGTTTTTGCCGTTACTTGGTGCTCAAAAAAATCCTGCCCTCTTCGTCTCTTTTGTATTCGTTTTTCTATTATATCAAACATAATTTCTTCGGAATGAGCCTATCGGAGCTCCACGATCGAGTATTCGAACGGCTGCTTTTAGGAAAGCCGCTCGAGCTGATCGAAGAGAATGTCGACCCCTTTTTGCAGGATTATTTATTTTCGAAAATGTATCCCCCTGTCCTCGCAAAGCTGCGCTTGGCGCAGCACCTCGGCCACCACACACTGATCTTATCGAACTCCCCGAATTTTTTGGTGGAGAAGATCGCTCAATTCTTAGGAGTCAACGAATGGCAGGCCACCGAATACGCCGTTGACACGGAACGCAGGTTATGCCGCATTGCTTCGATCATGCAAGGCGAGGAAAAGGCATCCTGCCTTCAGAAAGTGGCAAGCAGGCTATCCATTAATAAAGATCTCATCACGGCCTATTCGGACAGCATTTTAGATCTACCTTTGCTGCTCGCTGCTGGAACGCCGATTGCCGTCAATCCCGATCGAAAGTTGAGGCGTTATTCTGAAGAGAATGATTGGCTAATAATTTAATAATAATCTACGCTTTTCTTTAGGTATGAAGAGAAAAACAGGCGTCTTCGGCGGCACCTTTGATCCCGTGCATTTCGGTCATCTGAATTTAGCGATCAGCTTAATGGAAGCCTGGGCGTTGGACCAGGTGCTGTTTGTGCCCGCGTTTCAATCCCCTTTCAAAGAAAATGCCCCTCCATTTGTTTCTGCTGCCCATCGCAAAGCCATGCTGCAGCTTGCCATCGCCCCGATCAAAGGATTCAAACTCATCGATTGGGAGCTTCAGCACGAAGGGACCTCCTATGCGATCGACACAGTGCGAAGACTGGCAAAAGATCCATCATTAGACTTGCATTATCTTCTCGGCAAGGACCATCAGGCGACATTCCACCTTTGGAAAAATGCCGAGGAGCTTGGCCGATTAGCGCCGCCGCTCTTTGCAGCGCGGCAATTTGAGATCAGCAGTACGCAAGTGCGCGAGCGCCTTTCCCGTCATCTCTACTGCGGCCATCTCATTCCTGCACCTGTATATGAATATATTCAACTCCATAAGTTGTATGAATAACACTAATTCTCTTTTTTATTTAAATGCGATAGGCCAAGCCATTTTTGATAAAAAAGGGTCTAATATTTTGGCCTTGGATGTGCGCGGAATTTCAACTCTGACGGATTATGTCATTATCGCAGAGGGTAATGTCGACAAACACGTCATCTCCATTGCTCATGCTGTGATAGAAAATTTGGAAAAAATCGGCCAAAAGCCCTTAAGGGTCGAAGGCCTCAGATCCGGCGATTGGGTGGTAATTGATTATTTGAACATCATGGTCCACCTGTTCATGCCAGGGCTTCGCGACAAGTATCAACTTGAGCAATTATGGCGCGAAGGGCATGTGATTGATCTGCAGATCGATGTTATACCCAAGATAGTCAATAAGTAAAATTTTATTTCGTTTAGATTGCAAAATTAACCGATTTTGTGTATCTTTAAGAGTTAAAATTTAAGGGAATTTTATGAATAAAAAACGGATCGTCGTTACAGGAATGGGGGTTGTCTCTTGTTTTGGGACTGATGTCGATCAATTTTATCGCGATCTCCTCGCAGGAAAAAGCGGGATTGCCCCTATCGAAGAGTTCCCTTGTCAAGATTATCCTACCCGATTCGCTGGCGTTGTCCGCAATTTCGATGTAGGCGACTATCTCGATAAGAAGCAAGCCCGCCGCGTCGATCCTTTTATTCGCTACACTATGGTCGCTGGGAAAAAAGCATTGGAACAAGGCAAACTCACCGGAGATGCCCTAGCAAAACTCGATAAAAGAAGAAGCGGGATCTTGATCGGTTCGGGGATGGGGGGAATGACTGTTTTCTATGATGGGACGGAGGCCCTGCTCACCAAAGGCTACCGCCGCATTACACCTTTTTTCGTGCCTTACATTATCACGAATATGGGAGGCGCCCTTCTCGCTATCGATCTTGGCTTCATGGGGCCCAATTATTCGATTTCGACTGCATGCGCAACGGCCAATTACTGCATCCATTCTGCAGCGCAGCACATCTTGCGCGGAGAAGCGGATCTGATGCTATGCGGAGGGACAGAATCTCCGATCAATCCGATCGGTGTCGCCGGATTTGTCGCGATCAAAGCGCTCTCTGTGCGTAATGACGACCCGCAAAAGGCCTCGCGTCCTTGGGACAAGAAAAGAGATGGATTCGTGATGGGAGAAGGCGCAGGCGTTCTTCTGCTCGAGAGCCTTGAGCATGCGCTTGAGCGCGGCGCTCCCATTTTAGCAGAATACCTCGGCGGCGCGATCAATTGCGATGCCCATCACATGACTGATCCGCGCGAAGACGGCCTTGGCGTCAGCCTATGTATCGAGAATGCCATTCGCGAAGCCGGCATTCCCAAAGATCAGATCAATTACATCAATGCCCATGCGACATCGACGCTGGCAGGGGATTTGTGCGAGGTCCGTGCTGTGAAGCAAGTCTTCGGTCCCCATGTGAACAACATCAAGATGAACGCGACGAAATCGATGATCGGCCACTGCCTCGGGGCAGCCGGCGGCATCGAGGCAATTGCCACGATCAAGGCCATAGAAACAGGCATGCTGCATCCGACGATCAACCTCGACGAGCCTGAAGAAGAGTTAGAGGGGATCGACGTTGTTCCCCATGTTGCAAAGCCGCACAAAGTCACCGCCGCATTGAGCAGCTCCTTTGGCTTTGGCGGACATAATTCGTCCTTGATTTTTGCACCTTATACAGAATAAGGCTTTTTCAAATGCATGTGGAATCCTTCGGCGTTGTGCCTTTCATCAATGAACAAGGGGAATGGAAAGTCCTCCTCATTTTGCACCGTGAAGGCAACCACTGGGGTTTTCCCAAAGGAAAAGCCAGCAATCCCCAAGAAATGCCTTTAGACGCTGCCAAACGCGAACTGCAAGAAGAGACCGGGCTTTCAGTGGTAAAAGTCCTCTGCGACAAGCCTCTTATCGAACATTATCAATTCCGCCGAAAAAAGCAGAATGTCGTTAAAACAGTGCAATATTTTCCGGCTGTAGTCGAAGGGCCTTTAAGAATTCAAGAAGAAGAGATACGCGAAGCCAAATGGCTGACCATTCCCGAAGCGATGAATCAGCTTTCATTTCGGGAAGCGCGCCACATTTTACAAGCATCAGTTAGATTGCTAAAGTGAACCCAGGCCTTAAGGCCTGGGATTTTTGTGGTTGGCGTGGGCTTCGCACCCACGCCAATCCATTTTTGAAATACCCGGCCCTTAAGGGCCGG
>JASHWX010000184.1 GCA_030043815.1 Candidatus Rhabdochlamydia sp. | reverse complement strand
ATTCTGCGTCACTCTCTAGCCTCAATTCTTGGCCAACGACGATTTTGTCATTGGAAAGGTGATTGATCTTTTTAATTGTCTCGACAGAAACGCGGGTGGTCCGCGCGATCTTTTCTAGAGAATCGCCTGCTTTGACGCGGTATGTTTTTGACTCAAGGGCAGGACGAGCGCTGATCGCTTTAGAAATCGAGGTCAGCGTTCCTTTGAGTTTGGCCACTTGATCAATTTCTTGTTCCATCCCTTGGATTTTCGTTAAGGCAGCTGTTGCGGTGTTGCTTAAAGTGCGCAAATCATTTGTGGCTTTTTCCAGCGTCTTTTCAAGATTGGCGACTTTTTTTTCGAGGGAGTTCAATTGGACTGTGAGCAGGCTCAAAGCGCTTGCGTCTTCTTTTGTCTTTGAAGCGCTTTGCTTCTTCACCCGCTCATCTAAGATGTTCAATTCGACTTGGGTCGATTTCAACGCGTATTTAAGATCGTCGACAGCGATGCGGAGCTCATCGAGTTCTGGGGATGAGGCTTGCAGCGATATGGCGAAACATAGAAAAATCAATAACAGCCGCATCGTTATTTCTTCTGATAGATTTTAAATTCTCCGCGTCGGTTTTTGGACCAAGCGTCTTGGTTGTGGCCAAGATCTGCTGGACGCTCTTTTCCATAGGAAACAGTATGGATTTTCTCAGGATCGACGCCTTTTTGAACGAGCAGGGTGCGAATGTAGTTGGCACGCCTTGCGCCAAGCGAGAGGTTGTAAGCTTCGGGTCCGCGTTCGTCGCAATGTCCAGCGATGTAGAGATAGACATTGATATTGGATTTCATATGGGAAGCAATTTTCTCGATGACCGCGACATATTCTTGACCTCGGAGGATGTGATCGTCTGTGTTAAAGTAGACATTTTTGAAAACTGACGCTTCAGCGCCGACAGGAGAGTGGAAGGCTTCGATTCCAGGAATTCCGCTTCCTCTTTCTCCGGGGGCATTCTTAGGCTGCGGGATAGCGCCATCGTTAAATTGGCTGCGGAGATCGTCATCTTTTAATGCGATGAAGTCCTCATCGCTCGAGGCGAAGAAGTCATCAGAGGAGACTTCATCATTTCCCCAAAGGGAGCGTGCGCTGCCTTTATAATTGCCCGATGTTTGGTTGTCATCCCAAACGCCGTTGTTGCTTTTCTTTGAGCATCCTGCGGTTATCCCGAGGATCGCCGCGCAGATGAGTGTGATGAAAGTGCGAGTCTTATTCATTGTTGTTCCTTCCTTTTAATTTTATCGAGCGCCCCATGTCGGATAATGTTTTTTGCCGGGGCCTCGGCTAATTTTAATCGCTTCGGGCTGGTTTAAATTAACGATGTATAATTCAGAACTGGAGCCGTCGGTCGAGTTGAATACGATGTGTTTGCTATCAGGGGCCCAATAAGGATTTTCCTTATTGCCGGATCCTGAAGTGAGCTGCGATTCTTCTCCCGTCCCGAAGTCATAAACCCATATCTGCCTTATTCCATTTGTTTTAGCACTATAGGCTAATTTTGTTCCATCCGGCGACCAGCAAGGGCAGGAATTTTCCCGGTTCTGCTTGCTGATCATCACGGCGTTGGCCCTTTTATCTGAAGGGATGGCAGGGATAGTGTAGATGCGCATGCCCCCGTCTTTATCGGAGACGAATGCAATTTTAGAACCGTCGGGGCTGAATGTCGGCGAAGCTTGAGTGGAACGAGGATAAGAATACAGTTGCACGGGTTTGCCGACCTCGCCTGTATCAGGATTAAAGGGCTGCATGAAGAGGTCTGTTCGCCCCGCCGCATCGCAAATAAAGGCGATCTTGTCGCGCTTCAAGGAAATCGTGGGGAGGAGCTGATTGCCGCGAAGGTCGATGAGGCGCTTAGGCTCATCTCCTTTTAATGAACCGAGATAAATTTTAGGCTGGCCCATTTTGTAAGAGACGTAGAGGAACCGGTCATTACTATAATGAGAGTGGCGGGGAATGGCGACAGGGGTGACGGAATAACTGTCGTCATGGGTCAGCTGCCGTGCGTTCGCTCCATCCCAATCGCATTCCCAGATTTCAGAGAGCCACTCTCTGCCGTCGGGGCGGGGGTTTTTCACTTGATACGCATATAAAATTTTCGTACTGGCAATGCCTTCGGCTTCAAAAAAGACCTTTTGAATGGCATCGGCAAGTTTGTGAATTTGCCGCCTGTCGTGATTTAAATCACCCGTGAGCGCAATGTCGCTAAATGATTTTACTGATCCCGTCGCAGCGTTATAGGCTTGCATATTGAGTGTATGGCCTGACACTTGCCATTTGACGACATAGGGCATGCCGATTTTCCAAGAAGCGGAGAGCATCTGCTCTTTTTCTTGATTTCTCGCTGCGACTTTTGTCGTGCCGCTGTAGTTGAAATCATAGGCGAGGATATTTTCGAGCTGCGCCAAGTAAGATGAGTCAAAACCCTGCCCTTGGATTTTACTGAGATAGATTGGTTGCAAAGGACTGGACGTTGTCAAATGCACGCGGATTTCTTGGCTTTCTTCTGCTAGAAGAAACGAAGAAATTGTTAACAGCAAAATTAAAATGATACTCATATTTTCTATCCGTTACAAAAGGTCAGGATAAATGTGCTTTCTTTTTTCTTGGCATAGGAACCTTCAAAGCGAGGAAAACGCAGCCGCGGGAGGTTACTTTCCAAATACTTCTTGTTTTTTTCGCTTTCCGCTTTCAGAACGACAATCTTACCGACTGTGCCGTCTTGCTGCAAGCTCAATTGAATTTTCACCTCGCCGTATTCGGGGAGGGTCAAATACTGGTGCAGATGGCTGACTAAAAGATCGGTATAATCGCCCTCTTTAGCGTCCGAATACTGAAAAGCATCGGTCATATCTATCTGCAATGCAATGGGTGCAACAGATATTTTTCGACTCCTCGCAGTTCCTTTATCGCTCTTATTTTCAATTTTCGCAATGCTTTCTTCTAATTCGCGGATGAGTGAATCGGAAATCTTTGCGCGGGGAGGCGAAGGGGGCGGCGCCGATTTAGGTTTAGCTTGGCTCAATGTTTTATTTGCAATCGCCGGTTCTTTTTTTGACACGGGAGTAGGGCTTTTCTTTACCGCTTTTTTTACCGCAGGAGGCGGCGGGGCTTGCACCGCCGTTTTTTGAGGTGCGGGAGCGGCCGGCAGGGCGGTTGCGCTCACCTTCCTTTTTTCTACGGAAGCGATTTGAACAGGAGGGGGTTTTATCGTGACTGTTTTGACGATGAGCGGCTTATGCGACTTTTTGCGAAAAGCGAACGGGGGCGCAATGAGGAGGATGAGCACGAAGGTGAGGTGAATCGCGACGATGATAAGGCGCAATAAATTCATCGGTTCACCCAGGTTGGAGGATCACGTCGAGCTGTTCGAAACCTGCATTTTCCACGGCATTTTTCACTGTTTGATAGGTGCCGAATTGCGCCTTTTTGTCGTGAAAGAGCTGTGGAATTTTGTTGGGATAGTTGCGTTTAGCGTTTTTCAGCAATTGCAAAAGTTCTTCTTTGGAGACGATTTTATTGTTGAACCAGATGGAGTTGTCCTCGTGGACGTGGATGGCGACCGGGCTTTCTTCTTGTACAACGGCCGTTTCGCGATTGTCGCGTTGTGCTGCGCTGGCAAGCTGGACGCGGTCGAGTTCAAGCATCGGGGCGATGATGATGAACATGATCAAGACGACAAAGACGACATCGATGAGAGGAGTTAAGTTGATGTGGACATCATCAGAATGTTCTCTTGCTACGCGAATTTTACGCATTAAGGTCTCGACATTGGGCTTTTTTGCTGGCATCTCCGAGAAGATCGCCCGCGCTTTTTTTATTTTTTTGCAGGCCCATAGGGCTCTTTGCAGCTATGGGTCCTGCAAAAAAATAAAAAAATCATCGGGCGCCTCCTTCGGACCTGCTCATCAAAAAATGCCCAACATCGAGACTGTCAACTTTTCTATATTGCAATTCGACCGATGAGAGCATGTGGTAGAGGAATTCTTCCATGTCGGAAGAATAGTTTTTGATGGAATTTTTGAGGTAATTGTAAGCGACAAGAGCGGGGATGGCGATGATCAGGCCGAGGACAGTGGTGGAGAGGGCTGTTGAAAGTCCGCCGAGGACTGCGGCGTTGGACCCTGCGGATGCGCCGGCGCCGAGCTCTGAGAAGGCGACGAGAATGCCCCATACGGTGCCGAGCAGTCCTAAGAAGGGCCCCAGTGTGATGATTGTGGAGAGGATGAAGAGGTTCTTCTCGAGTTTTTTTGTCTGCGAAGAGATCGTGGTCAAGACGTAGCTCTCGACGATGTCGAGATCGGCGGGCGATAAGTAAACTTGCCCTTCTTTGCCTCCTTGCTGGGAAACGAAATAATGGTTCTTGTTGAGGATTTCGACGGTCTTGGCTTTCAACTCGCGAAAGATTTCGGCAAAGGGGTGGGGGATGAATTTGTTTTTGGGCTTGGGCAATTCATGGAGTTCGAGCTGGAGGATACGCTCTTTGTTGAGCAAGAATGCTTTGTGAAAGGCTTTAGAAACAGCTTCGACTTGGCGCGCAGTCCAAATTTTTTGGACCATGACAACCCAACAAATGATGGACAAAGAAATCAATCCTAGGATAATTA
>JASHWX010000183.1 GCA_030043815.1 Candidatus Rhabdochlamydia sp. | reverse complement strand
GCGACAGGCATGGACGAGGTGTTGCAGATAATGACCGTTCGGTTGAGCAGGGGTTCGTTCGTATGGGGATCGACCAAGTGAGGGAAGGTGCGCAGCACTTCGACGACCTCTCCTGCCCGCTCGCCGCAGGCGACGATGACGACGATGTCGACCGAAGAGTATTTGGATAAGTGGTGCTGCATCACCGTTTTGCCGGCGCCAAAGGGCCCAGGCGATGCAAAGGTGCCTCCTTTGAGGACAGGAAATTGCGTGTCGATGATCCTAAGGCCGGTGTCCATCATGCGCTTTGCTTTCGCTTTTTCCCCTTCGAAAAGCGGCATTTTTACGGCCCATTTTTGCACCATGGTAAAGTGGATCTCTCCCCCTTTTTCATCGACGGCGCGCGCAATCACTGTATCGATGGTGTAAGAGCCCGGTTTAATCACCCAATTAATTGTATACTGGCCAAAATGGACAAAGGGCACCATGATCTGGTGGTGGAAACGCCCTTCCATCGTATGGCCGAGAAAATCTCCGCGGCGCACGACATCGCCCACCTTCACTGTCGGATGAAAATCCCAATGGCGTGAGCGGTCAAGCGGCGGAATATAGACCCCGCGAGCGAGAAAAAGCCCTGTTGCATCGGCGACCTTTTCTAAAGGGTTTTGCAGCCCGTCGACGATCGATGTGAGAAGCCCGGGCCCTAGCTCCGCTTCGAGTAGGTGGGATGTGAACTCGACAGCTGTATTGAGGTGTACACCGCGCGTATCTTCAAAGACTTGGACCTTGGCGACATTGCCGACGATTTCGATCACCTCGGCCTTGAGTGAAATATTTCCCCCGAGCTTCACCATGGCAATCTCTCCTTGGTGGATATCCCCCTCGAATTCGACATGCAAGAGGTTGCCGAAGGCCTTCAAGACTCTCCCCGATGCGGTGGGTTTTTCTGTGACGGTAGCTGTTTCCATGTGTTAGTTATCCACTTTTAAAGGTCTCTAAAATCATATGCCCTTTTTCTGCATCGAGCTCAAAGATGCTCTCGAGGATCATCAATTGCGCGACAAACTTGAGGATTTGATCAATCTCAAACAATTTCCCTTGGGCCAATTCCTCGATCTTATTGAAACGGTATTCAGAAAAGACGCGATGCTCGATCCAAGGATCGCCTGCGCACGATGCGATCAAATCTTTTAAATCCGCATATTCTTGAGGAGGATCGTAGCGATCTGAATCCTTTTGAGCGAGAATATGCGCAACTAAAGGATCGGTCGGGTCTTCAAACTGCAATTCGCGTGCCACATCACGCCCTAGCTGCTTGGCTCGAAGTGCCAGCAGAACGAGCCGCCATTCCCTTTCAAATGTTAAATATTTATGTAAAAATCCTTTATGTTTAAGAATTTCTTCGTTGAAAAATCGCGCGAGGAGTCCGGAAAAATGCCTGATCTTATCGGGCCCCTTCTCAAATTGATCAAGAAAATCGAAGACATAGTCCGGAAGAATGGCATGGACAAGCAATGCCTCGTCAAGCTCTTTTTCGCTCAAATTTCCTCGATGATCGATCGGCTCTTCCATCAGCAAAGCGCGGATATTGAGAATGTCGACAAATCTCCTGAGCACCCCGACCTTTTCGCGGTCTTTTTTGCTCAAACTGATCTCGAGGCGGGCCATGAGCTCTTCGAAAGAGAGCTCCGGCCTGACTCGAAGGTCCAGCGGCGGCAGAGATGGGACGACAAAGTAATATTTTTTACGCATAGGCGCTGAATATCATCTCTCGAAAATCTTTGCGGATATAATTTGCCACAAGCTCTTTCAAAGCCGCATCAGAAATATCAATAGTGATGTTCTCTTTATGCAGTTTGACTTCAATGCCTCCTGTAAGAGGACCGACGAGCACGCTTTTTTCTTTCAGCTTTTCTAAAATCTCGCGCGCCAAAAGCGCATTGACTGAGCGGGCAGGAACTGCAGCCGGAACGTAGATGCTCAAAGAGGCTTCAACCCCCTCTTTTTCAATCGCGCTCACGACAGCCGTGATAAGCTGAGCGATGACTTTAGGATCTTGCGTGTGTTTAGTGATCAAACCCGCCAGTTCTTGATTGAACAGCTTCTCTTCAATGCTCTGCTTCAAAGCCTCCAACGCTTGCTTGCAGGCTTGGCGCAGCGATGATTGAAAGACATTTCTTTGGCGTTCAATTTCTTGGCGCGCCTCTTCTTTCAATTTTTCCGCATCGGCCCGTGCGTTCGCAATGATCTCGCTCGCCTGCTCTCTTGCGACATGGATCATTTCTTCAACTTCGTGCTTTGCAGGCTCCAACGTCTCCCGCCTCAAAATATCGCAGATCTTCTTGACCTTGTCTTTTCCTGTTTCTGTTCCTTTCATGAGTCAATTCTCTCCATACATCTCCATAACTTATTTCTTATTTCTGTGTATTTTTCAATGTAAATATTTTCCATTGCGCTAAACTCTGCATTTTGAGTAAAAGTGTCTTTACAAATGAAGGGTCTTTTATGAAAACACTCATCGCCGCTTTAGCCCTAATTTCTTTCACAGCCGCAATCCGCGCTGAT
>JASHWX010000182.1 GCA_030043815.1 Candidatus Rhabdochlamydia sp. | reverse complement strand
CTCCTCTTCCACTTGCGACGCACTCACAAGGGACGCGCCAATGACTTTGTAAGGTGTATTGAATAGTTCTTGGATTTCTTTTTGTACCTCATCTATACCGCGCTCCGTCAGGTTTTGTGAATTTGGACTTGCTGCGACTTTGCCAAATCGATCCTTGGCCGGTTCGCTTGTGCTCACCTGCTCCGCACTGCGAAGGCCCCCCGGGCCTTCTCGTGTTTCCGCAGCCTCACCCTGCCCACTTGGGGCAGGGCTTCGTCGTTCGGAACGCGGGGCTTCGATTTGGCTTTGTCTCGCTGAGTCCAAATTCACAAAACCTTCCTGCGCGCGGTAATCCCGAGGTTGATGGGGGCTGGATCTTAAATCAACCGGGACGTGGTGCTCTTCCCGCCTTTTCGCTTCAAGAGGGAATTCTCTTTCCGATCGATATTCCGTCTTGGCTTCTAATACAGTTTTAACAAATGTTGAGTACCTTTTTTCGTCTTGTTCGATCGAATGAACGCGATTTTGAATCTTGGTCAACTGAGGGACCATTGATTCCCAATCGTCTCCTTTTAGGGAATATTCATCGCCCTGGAACATATCGGAAAAATGACGCACCCAAAATAAAAGCCGAGGAATCTGATAATGTACAGATTGATGCTTGATTTTTAGCAATGCGTGCAGAGTAAAATCAAAGGGATCCGGTTCGCCTGCCTTGCATTTTCTTGCCCTTTCATAAAGCTGGACAAATTCTTTTCCCATTGCCATTAAGGACGCTCTTACGGGATAAGGAGCGATTTCTTCATTGCAGGTCTTGCTCTTTTGTACGACGAATTGATCGTTGGAATCTTTGAATTTTAAGTCTGAAGGCTTAGTTACTTCTGAAAAAATAGGAGGGTGTAAAAAGATCTCCTGAGGCTCGAGCTTCACCGTGTTCCTGCGGTCTCTTTTAAAATACACATTAAACTGGTTGTCTAGAATCGGTTGTTCTTTGATCCAGCGCTTTTCCCAATCTCCTTGATCAATATAACGCTCTTGGTAAAAGGCCTGAAAAGAGAGCAAAAGCTTCATCTTGTCCCCATCGCTCAATTGGAGGCTTTCGGGAACTCTGCTTTGGCCGCTTTCATTGAGAAGATGCAGATAAGTCTTATAATTTTCGATGCCCCAGAAGAAGATGGAAGAATAGATATAGCGATTTTTTGATTTTTCAAATTGTGCTTCGGTCAGGAGATTCTTGTTTCTAAAAATGAAAAGGCAGAGATTGAGATTGAAAGCAACAGAGGGTGCTGAATAATCTTTCAATTTAATAAAACAGCTCAAAGCATCAAGATCATCGGAATTGAAAATTTCTGAAGATTTCACCTTTTTTAAATATTTATTAGCTTTTTCATAATCTCTTTGCATCTTAAACATAGAGGAAAGATAAAAGTACGCTTGGTTTGCGCTCTCTAATGGCCTTAACTCATTCCTTTTGGAGTCAAACTCATATTTAAAGTAGGGTTGTTTCCATCCCACTCGTCCACTGGTATTAGAAAACACCTCTCTAGAAAAATCTCCGTCGCCATGCGTTAATTCCGTATTGGGGAAAAGAAGAAGCCACTGCTGAGTTTGGGGATTGTAGAGGAACATCATCCCTTCAAACTGATTTGTCTCATCGCGCATCCGGTCATAGTCTTGTTCGAGATTTTGCTGGCCGAACATTTTCAGGTCTTTCTTCTGGCCAATGAGATAGAATCCGGGATGTTTTGACGAAACAAGGCCTTGCGCATCTCTTGAGAATTCCAATTTTAGAAAATAAAAATTGAGCTCTTGAACCTCGTTTGTCTGTTCATGGACAAAACACAAAATTCTGTCGTGATAGGCGTACCTGGCCGAGTAATGGTAGAGGTTGTCTGTCTGAGTGAGTCCGGAGAGATTTGCCAATTGGAAGGGGAGGCGGTTGCCGTCTGAATCGAGGCGAGTATAGATGAGTCCTTTCTTCGATGCTTCGATGCGCATCACCGGGCATTGTTTCTTTTGATCGTAGGTGATGACAATCCCATCGCTTTTCTTGTAATGAATCCAAGGAAGATACTCGTAGTAATTTAAAAAAGCCTGTCCCCGAGAGTCGATTTCTGAAGGAGAGATTTCCACATGCTCTCCTTCGTCGGATGCGGTGTTAGACGACCCATTTCTTAAAAACATGCGGTTCTTTTCAGAGCTGTAAAGGAACTTTTCATTGAGGGAGACAAGATTGTCTTTTCCATCTTGCCAAAAAAAGCATCCATGTTCTTTGAGGAAATCCTTTGCGGTTTCTCCCTGCAGTCCCATCACGAATAAGAAGGACCCCTTCACTAATGCCCCAAATGCTTGATGGGTAAGCGTCCCCTTAAAAAAATCGACAATGAGATCGCCGCATTGAAACTGAGGAAAAGACCCTTTCCAGTCTGAAAGAGGCGTTGAAGCGTACTTTTCATCGTTCTGTAATAGGCTCTTCGCAATGCATTTGCAGATGTCATTGCGCTTCTTTTCATCGTCAAGCAATGGCAAGTAGCGATAGGCGCATTCTCTGATCATTCGAGGGATCGCAGCGCCAAGCCAAGGGTAATTTGTATGAAGGGTAGAGGTGTGGAGATGGTCATAGAAGAGATTTTTAAACAATTCAGAAGGATCTTTCTGCTCGGTTTGAGCTTCGAGGTATGTTTGATGCAGATGGATCTGGAGCCTCTGTTCATCGCTTAAAGGAGCGTCGCATAAGACTTTGATTGCCTGACGATACCGGTTGAGCGTATCTTCTCTTGAGAGGTCAGCAGGTGTAAACGTCTCGAAGCTGATTCCGACCCTGAGCAGAAACAGGATTCCACTCAATTGGGCAGTGTGATGATCGAAGTATTTGAGCCCTACATCGACAAAATGCCTAAAGGATTGAATGAGGGGTTTAGGCTCCTGCTCCAGCTGTTGGATGAGGTAAGGAGGTCGAAAAAAAGCAGATTCCAGGATGCTCTGAACAGTGGGATGGCTGAGGAGGTATTGATTCTCAGGCCGAGAAAATGCCTGGATCGCTTGCCAAAGAGACAGATTTTCTTGGCGGGTCATGTATAATAGCATTCGGACATCGGCTTCGGAGAGCTTCCAATCCCGGCCTTTTTTTTCTGACAGGCGGTAGCAAATGGAGTCATTGGTCGTAAGGTCGAGATATTCCTCTGTGAATAAATCGAAGGACTGATTGAGTGACTTTTCTGCCTGAGTAGCATTTTCGTGAAATCGTTCATCTTGAATGGGTTGGTTGATGATCGGTTCTGATGAGGGTGTGTAGAGTTTAGCCTGAATAGAAACGTATTCGGGGGCTCTCTTTTGAAAAAAGGGATTTTCGATCTTCAGCCCGCTCTTGCCATTTGACAGCGTGCTAGGAGTAAAGATCAAATCCTTTGGAAATTGATGTCCCTGTGCAGAAAAGAGTATGTGAGAAAGAAAAGAAAAGTAATAAAGAGAGCGCACTTCTTCAGGCAACAAGCTCATCCACCCAGCGGCATAAATTGAGCCAAGCATTTTAGAATTGGCGTGAGGATTTTTCAGATGCTTTGATAAGTACTCGATCTGATTGCGCCCTTGAATTCTTTCCCGTTTGTATTCCCCATTGAACAAATCCTCGACAAATGTCTGAACATCCAGGACAGGGCCGATGGGAAAAATCACTTTTTCTTTCGCATCGCTTTCAGCCTTAGGATTGATTTTTCCTGTAAAATACTGCTGGATTTTGCTGTAACGTTCGTCGTCTTCTTTGAGAGGGAGAGAGGAAAATCCATTGGGAGCAAATCGAAAAGGGAGCGGAAGAAACGGGCTTGCAAATCCTGACAGTTTTGTCCTCTCTTCACATAGCCTGGCCAATTTATCGCTGATCGCATAAACGGTATAGATCATCATGAATTGATCAGAAAATTGCAGGAATGGATGCTTAAAGCTTCCATCTGCGATTTTTTCCCCATGCAACCCTAAGCGGATGAGCTCTTCAAAGCTATGCAGTATTTCCTTCACGTTGTCTTTGCTAATTTCATTCCAAACATCTTTATCTGTCCTTGTCGGAATAGGCAGCGTTTTGACGCAGTCGCAAACGTATTTAAAAACTTCGCTTGCGGGAAGGGATTGAGCAGTCGTGATCCACTCTTGGAGCTGCGCGTTTAATTTTCCTATCTCTTTTGGATTAAAGCGGGGAGGGCTGAAAGCGATTTTATCCACCGCGGAAACGAAAGCAGAGGGATTTGCCGCTTGGGATAATGCGGGGATCATTAAAAATTCGCGAGGGAACTCTTTAACAGGACAATGAGGCTGAATAGGAATGGAGGGGGAAGGAAGCCCCCTGATCGATTCCATGATTTCATGGAGGACAGCTTGAGCGCAAATCAGCTCTTGTTCCGAGATCTGCTTCCTAGAATGATAATCTCGGATCTGCAGGCATAATGATTGGGCGGCATCATGGAGGAGTTGGGGGGCTGTGCGATCGCTTCCCGGATTTTTTATCAGAGCATAGTAACCCGCGATCAATACGCAAAAATCGCGATTGAGGAAATATTTTTCTCTCTGCAGCTTTGGGACCCCATGATTGATCAACTCATCCATCGCGAGCATCCTCATCGCCATTTCCGTGCAATTGCCCGAGATCTGTTCATTGGCTGCATACTCGATCGCGTGAGGACCTAAATGAGGGATGATCCCATATTTGCCGCAGAAAGATAACTGGCAGAACACATCATAGATATCCTCACCCTCATAATGGAGCGCATCCTGCATAGGGGCATCTACCATGTAGCGAATGAGCGTGCAAAAAGCGGCTTTTCCCGTCTCGCCAAAGAACACATCTTCTGCGACAGGAAGAGGGACAAACATAAAAGATCTCAATTGCTGGTTGAGAGTATATTTCAGAATGAGATGCAAATTTGTCGCATTGCCGAGATTGAACAAAATCAACCAGATGTTATTGCCCTCTTTGACGGCTTTGCCGATCATCTCATGCCCCTGATTGGCAGGTCCATGCCGGTAGCCGATAGGGAAAAAGACAGACTTTGCCCCTGCATCCAATTGTCTTTTGATTTCATCCAGAAAGTTTTGAGCCGCAGCCTCGAGCACAGGAGCAGGAGTAGGTTCATCAGTCAGGGGAGGAAGGAATGTAAAAAATTTATTTAAATTGTTAAGTTTTTCTTTTAAACTCTTGAGCACATCGACGGTGATTTTTGATTCATTTTCGGTGGGACCGGTCCAGGAGAAGCACTGTCCAGCACCTGAGATGCAAGCCTCCACATGATCGATAGCGGCTCTGCAGGAAACCCGTTCGATCCCTCCTTCCAGGGTCGTCCGGCGGATCATTCCCGGACAGAGCATCAGGGCAAATTGCCTCCAGTCCATGCCTTCGGCAAAAAGCGTTCCCACGATCAGCTTATGGGTTTTAAGCTCTACGCCAAGTTTTCTTAATAGCTTGATCGCCAATGACATACGCGCTTTAGTGCGCTCATCGTGGTCGGCTTTTGCCAGATAAGAAAAAGACGCCTCAGGAATACCATTCAACGCTCCGGCAGTTGGAGCCGAAGAAGAAGATCCTAGGATCCCAAGAATATTAAAAAGGCGTCTTATATTTAAAAATTCTATACTCATGAATTAACATTATACACTTTTGTTTATTAAAAAACACATTAAATATTTTTTTAATTATTACTTTAAATTGTCGATATGGTATACTATTATTAAAATTTGGAGGCATAATGGCTATACAACAATTCTATCAAGAAGCCGCAGCGGTCGAAACTCGATTAGCCCAATTGAATCGGGTTCCATTCGATCCAGAACTCGATGCACTATTCAAGAAGGTGCACGATTACTATTCACAAGCAATTAATAGTTGTCGTCCTGATGAAGAAAAACCCATGACGATGAAACACCTCAAAATCCAGATGCTTTGCACACTGGTAGAGCAAAACGATTTTCAACAGGCGCTCATCGCTTCGGTTGCTGCAGATGGATCTGGATCTCGGTCCACAGAAGTGATTCGCACCGGAGCCGGAAGGGTTTCCATTAACGACAAACACAACGGCGACCTAGTCGGTACATTAGCCGATCGCGTGTCTAATGAAACTATAGAATTTAAATTTTAATTACGGTATTAATATGGCAACTAATGCATTAAGCAATTATCTTCGAGCTGCAGATACCTACCAAAGTAGAATCAATAGCAACAATCAAGATTCTCTTGCAGCTGAGTTTAAACAATTACAGTTCCTCTATAACAAAGCCCTGAAAGAAAGGCCTGCTGATCAGGAAATTTTGAAAAAAAGAAACACCGAGATCCTCATCTTGAGCAGAGGAGTCATCGTTAAGCATTTAGAAACCTGCTCTGGGAACCTCAAGCGTCTCGAAGCGGAGATGGCCCAAGCAGCCTCTCGTGCTGATACTGTGGTTAAAACAGTCATTAAGGTCAATTGCCCGGTTCCATTCGCCAGCCGCATCACCATTCATGGAAACGGAAATGGTCTCAATTGGGAGCCCGGCATGCCGCTGAGACAATTGGGCGATGGAACAGTCGGTTTTGAATCCACTGGCGAGTTAGAGTATAAATTTAAGCTCGATGGCGTCTGGGAACCAATCCAAGGAAATCGCAAGATTGCATCAGGCAAAGTAGAATCAGTCACTCCAGAAGTCAAGATGCCCATTTCCGCTGTGAAGCTCACCTCTCGTCAAGTCACACCAAGCGATAACCTTTACTTGCGCGGAGAAGGCACGGTTAAAATCAACGGAACCACCCATTCGCTGAATTGGAATAAAGGCATCCAGCTGCAGCGCGTCGGCAACGAGTTTTTCCTCTTGCTGGACGAGCCTGCCGAGATCCCAAACTTTAAGCTTCTCATCAACGATGATTCTAATCGATGGTCTGAAGGTCCAAACTTGAGCCTGAAAAAAGGGGAGAACATCGCACGTGATGTTGTGTTCCCAGGACCAACAATAGAGGTCCCCCGCACGGGAGCCGGACGAGTGGCCACCAACGACAAATCGAGTGCAGCGGCACAGTTGCAAACTCGAGTGGCAAGCGACACGATCACGTTCGAGTATGAGTGATTTTTTTGAGCGGAACCTGTACACATTTGGCTCTTTATACCGCAATCGGTCATAAACTTTGATTTTCTGCTCCTATACAAAAATTTTCAAACCTTCTCATAGAGTTGAAGGAGTTTCTTTGTTCTCCATTCAGAATAAATGTGAAGCAGCGCTCCCATTGTGATCAAAACTACCCCGAAAATTAAAGCTGCAGATACCCTTTCATGCAAAAAGAATAAGGAAATGATCAGCGAAATGATGGGTGTAAAAACTAAACCCAGCGAAACGATGGCAGGGCTTATATCTCTGCTGACAATGATCATCGCCCAATAGCCAATTGCAATGGATAGGATCCCTGTGTAAAGCAATGTTCCTATGAATACCGGATTTAAAGTATTCAGCATCAAAGGGACGCCTTGAAAATAGGCAATGGCCATCGTGCAGGCTGTCGCGAGCAGTAATTGCCAGGGCAAAAGTTGAAGGGAAGGGCGGTGCCATTTCATGTAGCGGGCGCATAGAATCCCAATCGACCAAGAGATCGAGGCGAGAAGCAAGGAGATATTCCCCATCCAGGTTTGATGGATTTCCCAAGGAGCGATCAAGATCGCAACCCCGGATGCCCCGATGCAAAAGGCGATCACCTCGAGCCAGCGGATCCGCTTTGTGACCGGGATTGAAAAGGGGATGATCCAAATCGATGTGGCAAAGACGAGGAATGTCGTTTTTCCTGCTCCGACAAGAGAAAGTCCGAAATTCGACAAATTCAGCGTGATGGCCATTTGAAACAGGCCGATTGCAAATATGATCGGGAGGTCTTTAAAGCGGGGAATAACCAGATTTTTAGTGGCGGCAGCGATCAAAAACATGGTCATCGTGCCGACGATAAACCGCCATTCAATAAAATGAGTAGGCGTTGTATAAGAAAGTCCGATTTTATTGATCGGATAGCCCAATCCCCACATCAGGACCATTGCGCATAGCAAAAAAAACGTAGCTTTGGATTTGATCAAGGGTTAATTCTCTTTTGCTTTTTTGCGGCCAATTTCATAGACGGGGTAAATGTCAATCACCGTCTCCTCGTAAGGATGGGCTTTTTTGATTTCTTCGAGGACATGTTCCAAAATTGAGCGGTTGCAGACTGTTTCAACCCGTTCTTCAACCACTTCTTCGATGACCCCTTCTTTTCCAATATAGGGATGCGATCCTTTATGAGGCATGAACCTGCCGATG
>JASHWX010000181.1 GCA_030043815.1 Candidatus Rhabdochlamydia sp. | reverse complement strand
CGGAACAATTGAATGATTTAGATTTTATCTTTGGATGGAAGCTGAAATCAGAGGATTTCGCAGAAATCGATCGCATCATGAAAGAAACCATTACAAACCCCGTGGGTCCGGAATTCATGGCCCCGCCTCTCCGTAAATATACCACTCGTGAGTGAAACTTTTATTTTCTGAAAATCCTGGTCAACACTAAAATAGTCACATGATTTTTTTTAGATGACGAAGTTCAGACCTGTTGGAGCTTCGGGAATATCACATATGTTTAAAGACTGCATGAGCACAACGGATGAAATCAACGCAAAGACGCAGGGCCGCGGAGACGCGGAGAAAATTGAAAACATATTGGCAGCGCAGGTTATAGATGCTGCAATCGAAGTACACCGAACATTGGGCGGTCCAGGATTGTTAGAAAGCTTGTACGAAGAGGCCTTATATCAGGAATTAAGGCTACGGAACATCTCAGTGCAGGCACAGATACAAATTCCAGTAATCTACAAAGGGTATATTCTTAGAAATCCCATGCGTCTTGATCTACTCATCGATGACAAAGTGATTATTGAAGTGAAGGCCACAGAGCAAGAACAGGCTGTTCACAAGGCGCAGGTTTTGACATATTTGCGTTTGACGGGACTCAAGTTGGGATTGCTTCTTAATTTTGGGCAAAAATTGCTTCGCGACGGTATAGAAAGGATCGTTAACGATTTATAAAATCTTTGCGTCTTAGCGACTTGGCGTCTTTGCGTTGATCCCTATCGGTTTATGCTTAAATAGTCCGTTACAGGGTGTCTAAAAAGTATAACATTGATTAATTATTGTTTTTGAATTAATAAGAAGATAAGATGAAGTATCTTATTTTCTTAAGCTTGATTTTATTTTTTGGTTGCGTTTCATTATCAAAAGAGGAACAAACGCAAAATCTTCAGTCTCCGTGTTCTTTGGATACTTCGATCAATCAGAGTGTAGAAAGCGGCTTTTTCTCCATGGGAGAATGGCCCGAAAAACAGTGGTGGTCGATCTTTAAATCGGATCAATTGCATGCATTGATTGTGGAGGCTCTAAAATCCAACCCAACCCTTCAGAGCGTGGAATCGCGCGTGGAATATGCCAGGCAGACCGCCAAGGTGACGCGCTCCCGTCTTTTTCCTTTGCTCTTCTTCGATGCGGGTGAAACTTGGGAGTTCTTGAGCCATACCGGACTTTATCGAGCTTTTAATCCCACAATTCCCATTAACGCGAATCTCGTCGATTTGACCTTTTCATTTACTTATGAATTCGATTTCTGGGGAAAGAACCGCAACCTTTATTCTGCAGCCATAGGGAGGGAAAAAGCGCAAGAAGCCGAGGATGCCCAAGCGGTACTTGTGACATCGACAGCTGTGGCGCAAGCCTACTTTGCTTTGAAGACAAACCTCGTGAGAAAAGATCTTTACCAGCAGCTTTTCGATGTGAGGAAGAATTACCTCGCTCTCCAGCAAGAGCTCAATGCCAAAGCGCTTCTCTCCAAACTCCCCCCTCTTTACTCGGATGAAAACCTCAAAGAAGTGGAAAAACTGGTCTTTCAAATCACTGAGGAGATTGCCACCGATCAGCACTTGATCAACATTTTGCTGGGGCGCGGTCCCGATTCTTCATTGGACATCGATGCGGTCTTTCCGTATTTGGATAAACAAATTTCACTGCCAAGCAACCTCTCGATCGATCTCTTGTCGCGCCGCCCTGACCTGATGGCGCAGATTTGGCGCGTAGAGGCGCTTGCGCACGAGGTCGGAGCAGCGATTGCAGATTTCTATCCCGATGTGAATTTAAGGTCGTTTTTGGGTCTCGAGAGTGTTTTGTATAAATTCCTCTTCAACTGGGACAGTTGGAATGGAGGGCTTCAACCGGCCATTCATTTGCCGATCTTTACTGCAGGAGCTATCCGAGCCAATGTCCGAGCTAAAAAAGCTCTCTTCGATGAAGCCGTCAATGAATACAACGCCCTTATCTTGAGCAGCGCTCAAGAAGTTGCCGACCTTCTCGCCCTTGCCGAATCGATCTTCAAGCAGCAAGAGAGCCAAGAGAAAATCGTGAAGGATGCCGAATCGCGGCTCGATTTAACAAAGCTTCGCTATTGCAGCGGGCTAGACGATATGCTCTCTGTTTATCTCATCCAAGAAGAGTGGATTCAAAAGCGGCTCGACGATGTCACGCTTCTCTATGACCAGTATTTGGCGACGATCAAATTGATCAAAGCGCTCGGCGGAGGCTATCAATCTGAATACATTCCATTGAAAAAAGAGAAGGGCGCATGAGCAAAAAGAAAAAAGCCCTTCTGATTTTAGGGTGTACGGCAGGGGGCCTTTTGCTTGCCTTCTTTCTCTTTTGGCTGCTCTATTGGCGCTGGATCGAATACACGGACGACGCCTATGTCGAGGGCAACCAAGTCTACATCACTCCCCTCAAAAGCGGATTTCTCACGGCAATCCATTCCGATGACACTTTTTTGGCCAAGCAGGGGCAGCTGCTCATCGAACTGGATAAAACCGATTCGATCATCGCGCTCAATCTCGCTGAAGAAACTCTCGCTCAGACGGTGCGTCAAGTCTGTCAAATGTTCCACGACGTCTTTGCAACCCGCGCAGAGATCGAGATTAGAAAAGCAGAATTTATCAAAGCGGCGCAAGACTATGAGCATCGCATCGATGTGATCGATCAAGGCGGGGTGTCTTTAGAAGACTTGCAGCACGCCATTGCAGCCTTAAATGCGAACTACTACTGGCTGCAAAAGACAGAAATTCTCTATGAAAAGGCGCTCAGCTTGGTTCAAGGGACATCGATCAAAGGGCATCCTCTCGTTCTCGCGGCTGCAGATAAAGTGCGCGATGGATGGGTGCAGCTGTATCGATGCAATATTTATGCTCCGGTGGAGGGCCTAGTAGCCCAACGCAAGATCCAAGTCGGGATGTGGGTCGAGTCAGGAAAACCGCTGATGAGCGTCATCCCTCTCGATCAAATCTGGGTCAACGCCAATTACAAAGAGACCCAGCTCAAACACATGCGCATTGGACAAAAAGTCAAGATCACCTCTGATTTATATGGAGGCGATGTCGTTTTCCATGGGACTATTGTGGGGCTTCCAGGCGCAGCCGGAAATGCCTTCTCTCTCCTTCCACCGCAAAACTTATCCGGCAACTGGATCAAGATCGTCCAGCGATTGCCCGTCAGGGTCGCTCTTGACCCTGAAGAGCTGAAACAGCATCCCTTACGCGTCGGTCTTTCTATGGAAGCTACGACAGATATTCGAGATGCACAAGGGCTTCTTGTACCCACCACGACGGAAGGGGCTCCGACCTATGAAACTCCCATTTTTACTGTTGAAGAAGCAGGCGATGAAGAAGCGATCGCCCAGATCATCGACGACAATCTCGATCCGACGCTTTTGCCCTTTGCGGATAATCCTCTATGATCGTAAACTTCTCTCTATTCTGCACTCTTTTCCTTGTCATCTTCAACTTCACCTTGCCGATCATGGCGGCGGATTACATCGTCGGAAGCTTAGGGGGAAGCTTTGATATCGCCTCCTATTGCGTATCTTATTATTCGCTGGGCAACGCCGTTGGAATCCCGCTTGGCGCCGCCCTGCTTTATCGGATTGGGCCGTCCCGCATGATGCATGCGTGTCTTTTGCTCTTTACCTTTTTTTCGCTTGTCATCCCGATGTCGACAACATATCCCATTTTGAATATTTTGCGTTTTTTTCAAGGGTTCGTCGCCGGACCCGTCTATGCTCTGATTTTCTACTTCAATGCCCGATTGACGCCGCCCGAAAAAGTAGACCTCTTTGGAGCGATCACCATTATTATTTTCACAGTGACGCCTGTTCTCGGGACGTGCTGGGGAGGATGGATT
>JASHWX010000180.1 GCA_030043815.1 Candidatus Rhabdochlamydia sp. | reverse complement strand
AAGTGCCGTGTCACCCGACATGTCTATTTCGGCCCTTAAGAAAAGGTGAGAGCTTTTATAGTTGTTAATAATTATACCGCTCTTCTTTCAGGGTCCAATACAGTTTCTTTCCTGTTTCGGCGCGGGCACCGACGTCGCGCAGCCAAGCGGCCATGGCGTAGCCCACGTAGGTACGGCTGCTGTGCCGAAGAAGCATATCCAGGGGGATTTGGAAAGCAAATCCTTTGTCGAAATAGGTGTGCCCGTTGACGCGGTCGTGTCCATTCGTGAAGGTACACCAGAGGGAAAATCTCATGCCGCTTTTGAAATAGCGGCCCACATCGATTCGAGCCCCCATGTCCTTGGCGAGAAATTGCCCGGCGCTGATGAGGATATCCATGTTGAGAGGTTTGAAGTCGTAATAGATGTTGAGAAAATACTGGATTCCGATGAACGGCACTTTGACATATCTTCCATGGCGCAGCTGGAAAGTGGTGCGCCTGAATTCCATCCCATGATAATGCCTCTTGAGCACGGCATCGAACTCTAGGCCCACCGCCCAGTTGGAATTGACGGGGTAATAGAGAAACTCAGTGGCCCCGCCTCCGTAGGCAGGCTCGAAATAGCCGAGCGCGAGGCGATAAAAACAACCCGCTCCCAGATTCCAGCCGCGCTGCAAATACGCCTGCTCCATTGAGAAAGTGTTAGTCTGTAAATATTTGAGCGTGTCGGTGCGAACGATGAGAAGCTTGGAGGGATTCAATCGATCCGGACCGGTAATTCTCTGCATGCTCGAACTGAATGAATAGCTGACCTGGAATTTGTAGTAGACTTGATTGAATATGTATCCTTCCGGGGAAGCCACAGCACTGACATTGTATTTGAATTTTCCTGACGAACTGCCAAAAAATGTCAATAAACGCGGACGGACGGTAAAGGTCCAAATCGGCTTATGCCTCTGAAATATCTGGGCATCGTCATAAGGATTTGGCTCCCAGCCCGCCTCGCGCATTGGAGAGAGCGTCTCCAATTCAAAGTCGCTGATCATCCCGCGCCGCCACCGCTGCAGGTCTTCTACGCGAAAATGGTAAGATTGGCAAGGCAGCGCATCTGCTTCGACGACAACGTCGATAGCGCTGATATCAAGAGGGGCAAGCGACGCCAATACGTGCTGGATCCGTTCCCGCACAACGTGTTCTTCACGGTAGCGATTGTTGACGACCTTGAGCCAAAGATTTTTATATCCTTTCTCATCGTATATAAGGAAGGCAGAATAAAGATCGAGCCCCTGCTCTGTGAGAGCATATGCAAGCTCTTGGGAAAAATCCTTTTCTGTGCGGATCAATCCAAGCGGTTCTGTATCGACAGGAGATTGATAAGTCTTCGGATCGCCATCTTTAGGGAAAATTCCAGTTGTTGTTCCGATGGGATAGCGCAATGAGGCTGACGCGGCCACTTCGGTTCCCCTCACTGAACTGACAGAAAATTGAAGCGTATCCCAGCCGACAAAAGTGATGCCTCCATTGACGCGCGATTTCACTGAGCGCCCTGACGGATGTTCGTGATAATGCTTTTTGTAATTGATCGCATCGTACTCTGCTAAAAAGGAGATCCCTTTCAAAACAGGAATGTCAAAATGGCGAAAAGGGCTCCAAGAAGCGCCTCCGAACAATCCTTTGATCCGTCCATTGCCCCAGCCAAGCGTGCATTCGAGGTTCCAGTCTAGAAACTGTTTAGTGACGACGACATATTTAGCGTGAAAACGTTTGGTCCCGATGAAATCTTCTGCCCCGACGGCGATTTCGGGAAGGCACGGGAACCCGTCTCGAGATGTGAGCAGGCCGAGTTTGACATTGCCGATGCGTTCAGCATCATCTCCAAAACCTTCATGTCCAAAGTTCTTTTCCAATTGGCCTTTATAAACCCGATAATTTAGGGCTAATTCAAGCCGATCAAACATCTGAAAATTAACGCCGTAAATGTCGTACGGCTTGACGACGGCAGCCCCGCCGGCGATCACTCCGATACCTGCCATGCGCGCCGACGGCATATTAAAATATCCGCCGACCATCGAATAATTGTAAAAAAATGGCAATTGATCTTTAAGCTCGTTGTCAATTTTTTTAACGAGCTCTAAATCTTGAAATAATGCATCTCCATCCTCGAAGGCATTAAGATAGAATGGCAAGTAACATAAAATTTTAAATATTAGTAACTTAACCTTTCTCATTCTTAATTTTGAAAATTTGACAAAGAGGCAAAGTTAAAGAGAACTTTGGTTTTTTGCAACAACCACATTGAAGATAATTAAAGCCCGACCTATACTTTGCCAAAGCGAGCAAGCGCTTTTTGCGATTTTTGAGAGATTAATATGTCAACACATCAAGGGACATTCATGGGCTATCTTAAGGATTTTCAGACACACATCTCTAACCACGATTATCCCAACTTCCTCAAGCTATGGGAAGAATACTGCTCGGGAGATGAAGTGGACGCTGAAGAGCTCTGCGAGATCCTGCGTTCCGTGAAAAGCTCTGACATCGCCGAGTTATTTGGCCGCCATGTCGATCGAATCCTTCCCCTCTGGCAAATTCTTCCCGACGGCCCCAAATCGCGCGAGGCATTGAAGCTCATCATCGATATTCAAACAACAAACACCGAAAAGTATGCCGATCTCGCTTACCAATTTCTTAAACAACATTATTCCGATCATAAGCATTTTAATGACAAAATCCGCTTAGTTGGCCTTCGCTCAAAAGAAAAATTCCAAGGAGCGATCAGTAATTTCGAGCTCCTTTCCCATATGGAAAAAGGGAAATTCGTGTTCCATACAGGAGGATGGGGCGTCGGGGAGATTGTCGATGTCTCATTGATGAGAGAACAGCTCACTCTTGAGTTCGACTATGTTCCTGGAAAAAAAGAAGTTTCATTTTCTACAGCATTTAAAACGCTGATCCCTATCCCCGATGACCATTTTCTCGCCCTCCGCTTTGGAAATCCCGATCTGCTAGAGAAAAAAGCCAAGGAAAATCCCGTCGAAGTGGTCCGCATGCTCCTGCGCGACTTAGGCCCAAAGACCGCTGCAGAAATCAAAGATGAGCTCAGCGACCTCGTCATTCCTGCTGCAGAGTGGACCCGCTGGTGGCAGACGGCGCGCGCAAAAGTAAAAAAAGATACAATGATCGAGACGCCCGAGGACATACGCGATCCGTTCCGCCTGCGAAAAAGCGAAGTCACCCATGAAGAGAGATTGCAGCAAGCCCTCGAAAATAAGCCTGATGCGAACACCCTCATTCAGATGGTCTATACCTTCTTGAGGGATTTCCCGGAGATGCTGAAGAACAATGAGTTCAAAACCACGCTGATCGCCAAGCTCACAGAAATCCTTTCTTACCCAGAATTAAACAGCGCGCAAGAGCTGCAAGTCCATTTCTTTTTGCAAGATTTGAACAACTCCAAGGAATACCCCGTCATTGCAGACATCATCCAACGCTTTGACACCATTCAAATGGCAATCGACAACGTCGAAATATTGAGCTTTAAGAAACGGGTTCTGATGGAAGCGCGAAAATCCCGATCTGATTGGAGGGAAAGCTTTCTCAATCTCCTCTTTAAAGCCGATCAAATGCCGCTCAAAGATTACATTCTCACCGAATTGATCGCTGTCAAGGCCGATTCTGAACTCAAAGCAAAACTCCAAGAGCTTTATACCCAACCAGCACGTTATCCCGAAGCCTTCATGTGGTATTTCCAAAAGCTTCAAACACAGCAGGGAATCCCTTTTTGCGACAAG
>JASHWX010000179.1 GCA_030043815.1 Candidatus Rhabdochlamydia sp. | reverse complement strand
TCAACTCGTCAAGGAACTCAAAAAAGAAAAAGTCGAAAAAGGAATCGAGATCCTTCAAGGATTGAATTTTCTGAACACACTCGATTAAGATTGGATTGAAAGACTTTCCGTCAATTTATTAAATGATACAATAAATTTATCCAAAGACTTAATCAAGGATTCTGGATAAATCTCTTTTTGCTTTTCTAATTCTTTCGCGAGAAGTTTGATTTCTAAAATGGATTTCGCTGGCATCCCATTGAAAAGCGGAATGAACTCTTTTTCACAAAAGTCCTTGAGTTTTTCATAGGAGCACTTTGCTTCGCGAAATTGATATATCGTTTGATTGAATATAGCGCATTTCGACTTAAATTTTTTACAAAAATTCACAAGGTGACTGAAAACATCCTTGGTTGTTCTCATTTGTTGCGGCGTTATTGTAGACATTCTTTGGCGTAGATCTAACAATTGGCGATCAAAAGTTGAAGTTTTCTCTGTTACATTCATTTCAGGCGTATAAGAACGGCCGTTACAGAAGAGATTGGGTTTTTTAAACGAAATTTCTTTTGTGCCTATTAATGATAGTAATTCCAAAAGGTTTCGATTGGCATTGAAAATAGCTGCTTTTGCAGGGGTAACTTTAATCCCTCCAATCGTACTCAATTGTTCCACCAATTGTTCAGCTTGGTGCCCTGCCTCTTGCATTTCTCTACTTTCGGGATTCTCAACTTGCTCACAAATGCTAGCAAGTTCCTTCATGCGTTTGCGTTGCTCTTCTTGTTGTAATGTTAGCTTCGCCTCTAACTCTTTCGTTTTTGCTTCGAGAGCTTGTACTTTTTCTTCGTGAGCACTTTGGAGTTTGATTTTCTCTGCATTATTTGTTGCAACTTTTGCGGCTTCCAGTTCTAACTCGAGTTGTGTTTGCTGGGCAAGCTGCAACTGTTCCGTTTGCTCTTTGACCTTTGTTTGAGTGGCATTTAAATTTGCTTGAATGGCATCTAAATCAGCTTTTTGTTTTGCAATCTGTTCATACAGAGTTTGGGCTTCTAAGGTTTTTCTAGCAGCATCTGCATTTGCGACATCGAGATTGTTTTTCAGAACTTCGATCTGCCGAGCGGAGGCCTCATATACGAGGGCACTGTCATTTGCCTTTCGAAGCTGTTCTCTTTGCTCTATGACCTTTGCTTGAGTGGCATTTAAATCGACTTTTTGTTTTGCAATCTGTTCATGCAAAGCTTGGGCTTCTAAGGTTTTTCTAGCAGCATCTGCATTTGCGGCATCGAGTTTAATTTGCAAAGCTTCTAACCGGTTCCTTTCTACTTCAAGAGCGGCGTTTAATTCAGTCTTTTTTATCTCAGCTTTCGACTTCTCAGCATCTAGGTTTTCTTGCAGTTCTTTGAGTTGATCTGCATTTACATGAGCACTTTCATTTGCCTTTCGAAGCTGTTCAGTTTGCTCTATGACCTTTGCTTGAGTGGCATCTAAATCAGCTTTTTGTTTTGCAATCTGTTCATGCAGAGTTTGGGCTTCTAAGGTTTTTTTAGCAGCATCTGCATTTGCGGCATCGAGATTAATTTGCAAAACTTTCATTTTTTCTACGGAGGCAGCCTCTCTTACGAGAGCTGTCTGTTGCAGTTTTTCGATTTGGGCTTTTATCTCGTTCTCTGCCTGTTCTGCTTTCGCTTGCAATGCATTTTTATCTAGCTCCAGCTTGGTGATTGCAGCATCTTTGTTTTTGATCTCTTCTTCTGTAGCTTTCAGCTTTTCTTCTCGGTTGGCAATTTCGCCTTGCAAACGGCCGGCTTCTGCTGTCCTATTCGCAAGATCGGTTTCTAATTCATGAACTTTCTGTGTTTTTGCTTCTAAATCAGCATTTCGGTTGCTGACTTGATCTTTTACTTGTGCAAGTTCAGCTTTAATTTGATCGATATTTACTTGAGCGCCTTGCAAAGAAGATTTTAGGCCGTCAATTGTAGCCTGAGAACTTTTTAAGTTGGCTTCTAAATTGCTCTTTTCAGTTTGAGATTGCGCGAGTTCCTTTTGCAGTGCGGCAACTTGATCGATCAGATCCTGTGACATTCGAGCTCGGCTTGCGTCAAATGTTCTTTGTGCTTCATTTAAACGTTCGCGATGGAATTCTGCGATGCGCCGCAGCAGGGCGCGCGAGATGGCTTCTGCGCGTTTTTGATGGGGTACTTCAGAGGAGTCAAATGAAGAGGGCCCATCGCTTGGCATGATGTATTGCAACTGAGTAGCAATATCGCGTCTGTCTTCTTCTGGGAGCAGAAGGAAGCGGTCATGCGCTGCATTGCTCGTTGCGAGTTCGTTGGACAATGAAAGCATGAGGAAATGGCGGATGGCGAGTGCACGGGTGGCATTAGGGGTAGAAAGATCGCCGTCGAAGAGCTTTTGACCGATGGGCCAAGGATCGAAGCCAGTCGGGTCGCAGAGAAGATAAGTTTGATAATAGATGGCATCGCGAATGCTGGGGTCTAGCTGGGCAAATCGATTTTTTTGATCAGGCTCAAAATAACATCCCGGTGTGTTTTCTATTTCTTTGGCGAGATCGACAAGGCGATCAAAGCTTTCTCTGCCAAGAGAAATAGCAGGGGTTTTCAATGCTACATGATGCATGTCCGGAGTGCGGAAATGGCGTCTTTTTGCATGCGCTTTGGATTTGTGGGCGAGGCATTGGCGGTATACGGCGTCGGCTTTTTGGATGACCTCTTCGCTTATGTCTTGCTCTACTTTTTTAAGTTTAATTGTTATTGCACTTCCGATGGCATTCCCGTTGTCGTCGAGTTCTTGGACGGTGATTTTCTTTTTGGTCAGTTGAACATTGAGATGGGCGCCGCGCGATGGGTCTTTCACAAAACTCTGTAGGAAAAGAGGAGAAGAAACGAGTTCGCTCAAATCAGATGCGATCTCTGAATGTAACATTTCTTCGTGTCTCTTACAAAGAGACAGCGTTCCACGTGAGTTAAAAAGGCTGATATTCTCTATCGACATAATAACCTAATTATTATTTAATTGCTTTAATTATAACTTATTTTAAATTAAAAGTCAAACAATTGTAAAATATTATTTTAATTTATTAAAAAGAAAATTATTGTTACATTCGCGATATGAAGAAACTTGTACTCTGCCTAATCGCGTGTGCCTTTTTATGCAGCGCTAAAAAGGCGCCGCTTATCCTCTACCTGACCTGGATGCACGATCCGATGACGACGATGACAATTCGATGGCAAAGCATTGATTCTAAAGATTTTGATTCAGCCGTTATCTATCGTAAAAAGGGGGAAAAGGTCTGGCATGAGAAAGAGGGAGGGCGGTTTAAACTGCAAGATGCTGAGTTCTATCTCCATACCGTGGAGCTCGATGGGCTCGAGCCGGATGGGGAGTATGAATTCCGCTTGGCGGGGAGGAAGGGGCAGTACTGCTTCCGGACGCTTCCTCAAAGGCTCACGCGTCCCGTAAAATTCGTAGTCGGCGGGGATGCCTATTTTTATCTGTATCTCATGCGTGCGATGAATGAGCGGATCGCCGCATGCGATCCCGACTTTGTCGTGGTAGGCGGAGATATCGCCTATACGAATGGGCGCAGCAGCATTTTTAACCGCAAAGGATGGGAATTGAGGCGCTGGCGTACGTTTTTTAAAGAATGGAAGAAGAGCATGGTGACGTCGGATGGGAGACTGATCCCCATTCTTCCTGTCTTGGGCAATCACGATTTGCGGCATTGCAGTTTAAAACCCAAAACTCATGAACTGCTCTTTTTTGACCTCTTTGCATTGAAAGATTCGACGTATCAGGTCATCGATGCGGGGGATTATCTGAGCTTATTTCTCTTAGATTCGGGCCATTATTTCAATGTTAGCGGCCGGCAAACAGAGTGGTTGAAAGAAACCCTTGCCCAAAGAGAAAGTACTCCTTACAAAATCGCTGCGTATCATATTTCCGCGTATCCGTCGGTCTATCCCTTCAATAAGAAGATTTCAAGGGAGCTACGCCGGGAATGGTGCTCTCAATTTGAAAGGTACCATTTGCAAATTGCCTTTGAGCATCACAATCACGCGTACAAGCGCACGCATCCGATCAAAAACGGAAAGATCGATCCCGACGGGGTGATTTACATGGGAGATGGCTCTTGGGGAGTGAATCCCAGAAAGCCGAACGATTCATGGTATCTCAAAGAAAAAGCTTGCGCCAATGCCGTTTGCGTCGTGACCTTAAGCGGGGAAAAGGGCAAAGTGGATGCCTTAGGGCTCCTGGGCAAAGCCATCGATACCGTTGACATCTATCCCGCCAAAACAGGGATCGCTTCCAATCACTTAAGTTTTTTAGAGAACTGATCTAAAATGCTGCCCGAGCGCTTGATGAAGGCGGAAAGCGCATGGGGATCGAGTTCCCGCTGCGAGAGAAGCGACAATTCATAGACGTGCTGAACGATCTCTTTAGCGAGTTCGGGATCTTTATCTTTCATCTGATAGAGGGATTGAATGAGCTGGCTGTTGGTGTTGACGACAAACGTGCGCTTGCCGTACATGCTGGGAGGAAGAATTTGTTGAGAGAGCGCCATTGTCTCTTTTAAGCGGCGCATGTCCTCGTCGAGAACGAGCATGGCCGGGATGGAATCGGTAGCCAAGCTTTTCGCCTCGACTTCGACATTGAGCTCGGAACGGAAGAAGTCGGCGATTTTGACCGCCTCCGTTTTGCCGTCTGCGTCGAGCAGCGTCTTTTCGCGCGAGGCATCGAGGATCGTCTCGTCGAGAGCGCCATCGATCCGTTGGAATTTCACATTGTCGAGTTTGTCTTCTAGGTAGCTGATAAGTGGAGTGTCCACAAGAGTCGATGCGACCAAGATCTCGCCTTTGTAAAGGTCAAGGAGGTGGCTTTTCTGCTGATCTTCAGTGATGTAGAAGATTTTATCGGTTTGATTGCGCTCGAGATATTCGGCCGCAGTGGTCCATTCGCCTTTTAAATTTTTCCAAATCAGGAAGTCTTTTGATCGTTCGTAAAATTTCTCATCCTGAAGGATGCCGAGCTTGATGATCATCTCGATGTCTGGCCAGGCTTGGATGAACTTTTCCCGATCGGAAGTGTAGAGCGCCATCAAACGGTCGGATACTTTTTTTGAGATGTGTTGAGACAGCTGGCGCACGGTACGGTCCATCTGCAGCGTGCTGCGCGAGACGTTGAGCGGGATGTCAGGGCTGTCGATCGCGCCGCGCAAAATCATGAGATAATCGGGGATCAAATCCTTGCAGTTGTCAGAGACGAAGACGCGGTTGCAAAAGAGCTTGATCGTATTGTGGTTCCAATCAAAGCGGCGGGTGATTTTTGGGAAATAGAGGATTCCTTTGAGATGGAACGGGTAGTCGACGTTGAGATGGATATAGAAAATCGGATCGGGCTCATGAGGATAAAGAGATTGGTAAAACTCTAAATACTCTGCATCAGTGCATTCAGAGGCTCCCTTGAGCCAAAGCGGCTGCTTTTTATTGATTTGGGCGTCATTCAAATAGATCGGAAACGGTAAAAACGCGCAATACTGCTGTAAAATGTTTCGAAGCCGCGCCGCATCGAGGAACTCTTCATTCTCTTTGTCGATGAACAAGGTCATTTGTGTGCCGCGCTCAGTGCGCGAGCCTTTTTCCAGCGTGTACGAAGTAGAGCCATCGCATGTCCAAAGGGCCGCTTCCGCCCCATCGCGGTAGGAGAGCGTATCGATCGCGACCTTCTCTGCGACCATGTACGAGGAATAAAATCCCAGCCCGAAGTGGCCGATGATCTGGTCTTTTTCATTCTGAGAGTTGTATTTTCCGAGGAACTCTTCGGCCCCTGAAAAGGCGATTTGAGCGATGTATTTTTCCACTTCTTCGGCGCTCATCCCGATCCCGTTATCGGTAAACGTCAGCGTCCGGGCCTCTTTATCGACCTTCACGTCGATCCGGAAGTCTTCATCGGGTGTGGAGAGTTCCCCATGCTCGCGCAGCACGCGGCACTTTTGGATCGCATCGCAGGCATTTGAGACGAGCTCACGGACGAAAATGTCCTTATCGGAATAGAGCCATTTTTTAATGATGGGAAGAATGTTCTCAGTATGGATCTTCAACGTGCCTGTAGTCATGGGAAAAACCTCCAAAGACAGGAGAATAATCTAGAATGAGATTGTCCGCAATAGAATCCATGTCAATTAAAATATTTAATATTTAATTGACATTTATTAAGTAAAAGTGTAATATTTAATAACAAATTTGGAGTTTTAATTATGGCGATAATTTCAGGGGCAAGAAAAGGTCCCATTTACGACCTGGATATAGTTGATAAAATAAAAATTAGCCCTGAGACACTTGAAGAGACAAAGAAAAGATTTGCTGAACTTGAAACGTTAGCTCCCCAGGTTCTGGCCGAGAACGAAACCCATTTGATCGAACTGAAACAAGCGCTCGATCTTTGCAAACATTTGCAACGAGAATGCTTCTCTCTTCCCTGCATACAAGACCTTAAAAGTTCTGAATCTAAGCAATTAGTCTTGTTGAGGTTTTTCAAATCTCTCTTTAAATCGGAAATATTATTACCCGCTGATTTTAATTCATTCCAGCATATGATCGAAGAATTTGGAAGGATTTCGATCCATCTGATTTTTCCAGATGATCATTTTTTTAATCTCGATGGTTGGATGAAAGAAATCGTCGAGTGCAGACGGCTGTTCCACCGGTATTTACCTGCTGTGGAATTAGAAGAGGGAGATTCGAAAGGTTTTTTGTGGACGATCGTCAAAGACAATCAACTTCGAGGTTATTTATTTGGCACGATGCATCAGCTTAAAACAAAAGAGGCCGTAGCCGCCACTCGACTTTGCCACGACATCTACATGCGACTTGCTCGCTGCTCTATCATTGGCACCGAAATCAAATTGTATAAATCAGGATTTGATTTTCTGAAAAAATCTGATATAGGAGAGTCAGTAGAAAATCAATTGCTGAAATTTGCCAAACGGTATGGGATTGTGAATTTTGGCCTCGACGATGAAGGCAGAGACGACAACACGGATTTTGAGTTATTGAAGGGGTGGAGTCTTATTCAAGACATGGAAATCGCTGATGAGGCTGTCAAAAGCAATCCGGAACTTAAAACCCTCAAAGAGATCGCCGATGGAAATCGAGGATTTCAAAATTGCGCCGGCCGCGCTTATCGTGAAGGAGACAGTAAAGCCATGCTTGCGAGCTTCTCGCATTCACCCAAAGACGACGTCGATAAAAAGCGGCAGGATGCCCTCATTCGCAAAACGCATGGCTGCTTGCAGTCTCTTGAAAAAGCCGCCATCGATCGCGATCCCATTCCGCTTGGATTTTTTGCCTATGGAATTGCGCATATGCTCGATGCGAGCTACCCTAAGACGGTTGTCCAGGGGCTGATAGATCTGGGTTATGATCTTCAACCTGTGAGTTGACAGTTTTTTCGCTTCCCATTAGATTTTTTCCTGCTTTATGGCAAATTTAGCAACTCTTCATCGAGATCCTCTCAAATGCATTTTGACCTTTGTCGTCCATCAGGGGGGAATAGCTGCGGCGAATC
>JASHWX010000178.1 GCA_030043815.1 Candidatus Rhabdochlamydia sp. | reverse complement strand
TTGTTTGCCCCACTGAGCTTCATGCTTTTCAAGAGAGAAGTGCGGATTTTGCAGCAAGAAATGCTCAAGTCATCGCGTGCTCTGTCGATAGCGCATACACCCATCTTGCTTGGTTGAACACGCCCCGTTCCGTGGGAGGTATCCCCGGGATTGAATATCCTCTCGTTTCCGATTTGGACAAGACCATTTCCCGTAAGTATGGCGTCCTTGATGAAAGCAATGGGATCGCTTATCGAGGTCTTTTCATCATCGACCGCGATGGTGTAGTCCGTCATCAGCTCGTCAACGACCTGCCGCTGGGACGCAATGTGGATGAAGTGCTGCGTCTGCTCGATGCGCTGGCCGCTTATGAACAATATGGCGAAGTATGCCCAGCTAACTGGAAGCCAGGAGACAAGACTTTGAAACCGACAGCAGAAGGTTTAGTCGAATTCTTTTCTAACTAAGCGGTTTTTGACCCTCTCTTTTTGAGCGTTTTAAAGGCAGTAAGCACTCCTGCCAATAAAGCGATGATCCCGATGAATTCAAAAAGAGAGGGCAATCGAGTTTCAGCGAGAAAAATGAACAGGAGTCCGAAGATCGTTTCAAAGATCGTGAGCTGCCCTGCCAGTGAGATCGGGACATATAACGTGCCTTTGTTCCACAAAAAGAAAGCCAGCCACGAACTTACGGAGCCTAAAATCAAGCTGCCGACCAAAAATGTTTTCAGTTCAGGGCTTATGCTTGCATATTTAGACAAATCGGGGCTTAAAAGGGCAATAATGACCGCAATGATGACACACAAGCTAAACGTCGCAGCCCCTAACATCACCACCCAATCCAATGTCGAAAGATGGGGGTTTTCTGCTTGAAATTTAACGTTTCTTACTGCGTACCATGTCCAAGCGCTCAAACCGAGCAGGCCGCAAAGAAAACCTAATGAATAAATGAATAGGGAAACTGTAGAGATTTCAAAGGCTTTTAAATTCGTCAATGAGATCCCGAAGATAGTCAATATTCCAGGGAATAGAAAATCTCGATATCGATATTCTTTTTTTTGCCAATTTCCAAATAAGGCGATCGTGATCGGGCTGATGCCATAAATGAGAGCTGTAATAGCTGGGCTGGCATAGCGCATGCAAAACACCATCCCCGAATAACAGACAAGTGTAGACATCAAGCCAAACCAAAAAGCTTTGACCCAATGTTTGGAATAAGAGTGGTGAAAGAGGCGCCTCTTTTTTAAAAGCAAGATTATTAATGAGATAAGCCCAAAAAAGAAAAATCGGCCCAGGGTCACTTCGATAGGATCAAATCCCACCAAAAATATCGGGATGACAAAGACAAATCCCCAACAAAGCGTTGCGGCTAAGATCGAGACAATTCCTGTAAGCATAGGGAATATTATAGAAAAAAATGAATTTAAAAGCTTGAACTAATATGAGTTTGCCTATAAAGTACAATGAGAATGCTGTGATTTAGGATTCAATGGCCGAAAAAACAGAGAAGGCGACGCCGAAGAGGCTGCGCGATGCGCGCAAAAAGGGGCAGGTCGCCAAGTCGCAGGACTTCCCTTCCGCATTTACTTTCATTGTTTCGATTGCAACGACCATCATCAGCGCCGGTTATTTGTACCAAATGCTGGCTTCCTACATCATCAGCTGCTTTAAGCTTTCGAGCACAAATATCGACTTGCAGAGCTCGGCGCCGGGCGTTTTTTCCCAAGCGATCCAGGTGATCTTCAATACGAGCATGCCGATCATGATCCTCACGGCTGTTGTTGGGGTATTGATTAATTTTTTAATCATTGGGCCCGTATTTTCTTTTGAGGCGATGAAGCCGGACATCAAAAGGCTCAATCCGGTCACGAACATCAAGAACATGTTCAAGTTTAAGACGATATTTGAGTTGCTAAAATCGCTCTTTAAAATCGGGGGGGCTCTCATCCTCATCTATACAGTGGTGTGGTCGAGCTTGCCCGACATCATCGGGACTGCGGCCATTCCTGTGGTGGGGAGCGCCTTGGTCTTTTCCAATTTTTTAATCAAAGTCATCATCCGCGTGGGTATCTTCTTTTTAGCGATTGCCGTTTTTGATTTGGTGTTCCAAAAAAGAAATTTTGCTAAAGAAATGAAGATGGAAAAATTTGAGGTGAAGCAGGAATATAAGGACACGGAAGGGGATCCTCACATCAAGAGCAGGAGGCGCCAGACGGCTCAGGAAATCGCCTATCAAGAGGGGCCGATGTCGGTCAAGCGGGCCAAAGCGATCATCACGAACCCGATCCACATCGCGGTCGCCATCGAGTACCTTACAGAGACCGAACCTGCGCCTAGGATTGTGACCATGGGTAAAGGGACGATTGCGGACTTGATCATCCGCATCGCCCAAGATAATGGGATTCCGATCATGAGGAATGTCCCCTTGGCACAAACCCTTTTTGAAAAAGGGAGAATCGGTGATTATATACCCGAAGAGACTTATCAAGCTGTCGCGGAGATTTTGCGCTGGCTAGAAGGACTTGAAGCATTCGAAACCACGGGAGTGGAGCTCTTTAAATGAAAAATTTTATTACTAGACTGGCCCGCACACTCGGGGGAGACAAAGCGCTCAAAGTCATCAACTCTTCGAGCGATATTCTCTTAGCGCTTTTCATCATCGTCCTGATCATGGTGATCATCATTCCGATCACTCCTGGGATCTTAGATAATTTAATCGCGATCAACCTGACAATCTCGGTTGGATTGCTGATGGTCGCTTTGTATATTCCGAAAGCTGTCCATCTGTCGATGTTCCCCTCATTGCTTTTGATTACGACGCTGTTCCGATTGGGGATCGAGATATCGGCGACAAAACAGATTTTGCTTTATGCCTACGCGGGGCACATCATTTATGCCTTTGGATCGTTTGTCGTCGGAGGAAACTTCATCATCGGCGGCATCGTGTTCTTGATCATCACGATCGTGCAGTTCATCGTCGTCGTCAAGGGTGCCGAGCGCGTGGCCGAGGTGGCCGCCCGCTTCACCTTGGACGCGATGCCGGGTAAGCAGATGAGCATTGATGCCGATATGCGCAGCGGGATCATCGATGCGAACCAAGCCCGCGAATTGCGCCTGGCGCTGACCAAAGAGAGCCAGCTTTATGGGGCCATGGACGGCGCGATGAAGTTCGTCAAAGGGGACGTCATCGCAGGGATCGTCATTGCTATCATCAACATTGTCGGGGGCTTGATCATCGGGGTCTCCATGCACGGCATGGGTGCCTACCAAGCGGCCCAAACGTATACTCTGCTTTCTATCGGGAGCGGCCTCGTCACACAGATTCCTTCTTTGCTCATCGCGATGACTGCGGGTATCGTCACCACGCGGGTCTCTTCTGAAAAAAAGGACTCGCACCTCGGTAAAGAGATCTCCAGCCAGCTGCTAGGCCAGCCCAAAGCGCTCATGATCGCTTCTGCCGTTATCTTCATGATGGCGTGGATTCCCGGTTTTCCCAAGATCATTTTTGTCATCATCGCTCTCGTTTTAGTGACTTCGGGCTTTGCCGTCTGGTACAATTCGAAAAAAGCTGCGGCTAAGGCAGGGGTAGGCCTTGTTTCCGCGAAAGTGGAGACGGAGGTCGAAGGGCATGCCGTCATCCGCGGGGGCGTCGATGAATATGCATTGACCCTTCCTGTCATCTTAGAGGTGGGAAAATCTCTTTCAAATGCCATCCGCAAAGAAAAAGCGGGAACGACATTCATCGAAGACATGATCCCTAAGATGCGCCATGCCCTCTATCAGGATTTAGGCGTGCGCTTTCCTGGCGTTCACGTGCGCACTGACTCCCCGACGCTGGAGGCGGATGAATATTCGATCTTCTTGAACGAGGTGCCGATCGTCCGAGGCAAAATCATCGAAAATGCCCTCCTCACCACCGAAAACGCGGACAATTTGCGCCGCTACAACATCCCTTTCACCACGACGAAAAACAACATCGGACAGCCCTCCGTTTGGGTGGACAATAAGTATCAAGACATCCTGCAAAAAGCCGGCATTAAATTTTGGAAGCCTCTCGACGTGATGATCCTTCACATTTCCTATTTCTATCGCCAGCACGCCGCCGATTTCATCGGCATCCAAGAGGTGCGGGGCATTTTGGAGTTCATCGAAAAGTCTTATCCCGACCTCGTCAAAGAGGTGACACGCCTTGTTCCCTTGCAGAAGTTGACGGAGATTTTCAAGCGTCTTGTCCAAGAGCAGATTTCGATCAAAGACCTGCGCAC
>JASHWX010000177.1 GCA_030043815.1 Candidatus Rhabdochlamydia sp. | reverse complement strand
AGGTAAAATCCTCAGTTGATTAAGAAAATGCTGTTTCAGTTGCATAAGAAAGAAAAGACAGCTGGCATTCGGCCACTGGTTTTCAAGCTGCTGCATGACGGGAGCCATCACATCTAGCTCCTTTAAATTCTGCCAGCTATAAGTGTAGGGAATATCTGCAACTTGTCTGAGTTGATGATTGCAGAGGGCGAGATTATAGCGTTCTTTTGTGTAAAGGTAACGGAAGATTTTGACCCATATTTCATTTGGCAGGCCGCAAGCAAGATCAGAATTCAGCTCTTGAGAAGAGCTGTAGCTATACCCAACATGATTGCGTTCGATGACGCAAACTTTTTTCGACAACTTCATTTTCAACGAATCCAAGACTTGATTGTAAGTCAGTTCGGTCTCATTGAGAGCTTGTTGAAAGATCATTGAATGGGGATCGTTATAAGAGCGATACGTTTCGATATTGCGCCTGGCGATGCGGAATAATATAGGTATTTTTGTCTCGAGGACATGTAATAATTTCGCCGGCTTGATGATGCGGCGGCAACACAGAGCATAATCGTGTTGAAGATGATCCTTTAATAGCCTTATTTCTTCGATTGTCATGCGACAATAATATAGGTTTAATGTATACCCAAACAAGATAAAAAGTTGGTTTTTGACGTCGTCGAGCAGCCAGTGAATTTGAACCCGCCTGCATCGCTCAACTTATTCAAGTTGAGCTGCTTCGGCGGGCTCAAATTCACGGCGCCTCCTTGTCAAATTTCCAACTTTTTATGTTGTTTGGGTATAATTTGTCCATATGCAGATCTTTCTTACAGATTTCTTATCCTATCTTGGGTCGGAAAAAGGGCTTGCCCAAAACACGTTGGTTTCTTACCGGCGCGATATTGAAATGTTCATGCGTCTGATCGAGGATCGCGGGATTGCTGGAGTGGAGGCGGTCTCCGAGGAAGACGTGATTGCTTTTTTGTCGGCATTGAAAAGCGCTCATTATGCCGCAAGTTCGATTTGCCGGGTGCTTGTCGCGATCAGAATGTTTTTTCGCTTCTTGAAGCGGGAAAAGGCGGTGGCCAAAGATGTGACTGCGCATTTAGACTCGCCGAGGATGTGGCAGCTGATCCCCGAGGTTTTGACGGTTGCCGAGGTGGAGATGCTGTTAAAGTCACCGGATGTTGAATCGGCATCGGGCGCTCGCGACAAAGCGGTCCTTCAAGTGATTTACGCATCGGGATTGAGAGTATCGGAAGTTTGCTCTCTTAACTTGCAAGATGTCGACGATTCGGTCGTCCGCGTCCGAGGCAAAGGAGGCAAGGAGCGCATCGTGCCCATTGCCAAAACCGCCGTCGATGCGATCGATCATTATCTGACGCGGTTTAGGCAGGAAGGGAACAACCCTGCCCTCTTTATCACAGAAAAAGGCAAGCGGATCGACCGCGTGCTCGTTTGGAAACGGGTCAAGCTTTATGCAAAATCCGCTGGGATTCATAAAGGGATCTCCCCGCATACCCTGCGCCACTCTTTTGCGACCCATTTGCTTGAAAATGGAGCAGATTTGCGCATCATTCAAGAAATGCTAGGCCATTCCAACATCGCGACGACAGATCGTTATACCCACATCAGCCAGCGGCACTTGACCGAAGCATTTGAAGCTTTCCATCCTAGGCCTTAGAAGCCTATCGATGATGTTGAGACCGTTGCATAAGTGATCATGCTTGTTAAAAACGCCCATTTCGCGATCTTTCGATTCTCGCTCGCCCCCTATGGGGCGTCCCGCATATGCGGGCTCGCTCGAATTCGAAATCTCATCAAAATGGGCTGTTTTTTCCAAGCATGCTGACTTATGCAACGGTCTCATGTTTTTTACATTGTATTTTATTCTAATATTAGAATAATCATTGCATGCATTGCGATCGAGCTGAAGATATGTATAGGGAATGGAAGAGTATAAGAGGGAATAATGGCTAAAAACAAAAAAATAGAATGGGAAGTATCATCAGGCAATGTTTTTGCAGATCTTGAACTCGATCAGCCAGAAGAACTTCTCGCAAGATCTGAGCTTTTGCATCGAGTGAGCACCCTTATCCAAAAGAGCCAACTTTCACAAAAAGAAGTTGCAAAAAAGTTAGGTATTACTCAGCCAAAAGTATCCATGCTAGTCACTGGCCGTTTATCGGAATTTAGCACTGATTCTCTTCTTCATTATCTTTCTATTCTAGGTTGCGAAGTTGAAATTCGGGTAAAGCAACCTCGATCACGTGTAGGTATCTTTAGACATAAAGGCTGTATCGCTGTGTGTTAGTGAGCATTTTCCGCAATTGAAAAATGTGTTAGCGAAGAATAGAAATGTCCCCTCTCCATATTTATTACCTCATTGGTAATAAACAACTCATTGCTATGAAGGAGACATTTCTATTCTTCGCTAACACAATTTTGAAGAAAATTGACAAGCTCAATATAGCATGGGTGCTATAAAAAATGCAAAAAATTATCGCATCCATACTATACCACATCGGCCATAAACCTGGATTTTCTGCTCCTATCTTTTTCCGGTTGACTTCGCGTTCGCTCTCGCCAGCTGGCAGGGAGATGGCTTCTTAAGAGTCTGTCGTTGAAAAA
>JASHWX010000176.1 GCA_030043815.1 Candidatus Rhabdochlamydia sp. | reverse complement strand
ATATAGCCAGCTAAAAAAACGATGAGCCAGATGAGAAGGGTCCCATATTGACTCGTGACTCTTGTCAAAAGCTGCGTCTTGTACATGCGTGCGACAAATCCCAACACAAAGAGGGGGATCAGTCGTGCAAAAACCTTTGTCAGGAGCCATTCTGCTTGATTTTTTCCTTTCGAGACAAGTTGTGCAAACAGAGCGCTTTTATTTAGTGCAGCGAGAAAGCCCACGAGAAGTCCGCACATCGCTCCTTTATCTGCTGCCCACCAGGCAGGCTTTGCCCACGGGAGGCGCCACAGAGCTGTAAGGGTTTCTTGTTGCTCGGGCATGATCTGAATTTGGGGAAGGAATTCGACAGCAGCATGCCCGCAGAGATAAGCATACCAGACGCTGCTAAAGTTCGATACCGTTTCAAAAATCACGAGTGTGATGATAAAGATCGGAGCCCTGTGCTGAAAAGAATGGACGGCGTGAGCAATGAACAGTCCCACCGTTATCGGCAGCAACCACATGAGCACATCTTTGATTAGAATGCTGATTGTGTAAAACCCTTGATGCCATGAAGAGGGAAGCAATGGCGCCAACGAAAAATACAATGCTAAAATGAAGAGAACTTGAATCCCTCGATGCTTGATGAGAGACATGATAGATCCTAACTTTTACTTAAAATCTTTCCCTTAGGGCGTTTTTTAAAGGGGACAATCCCTTGTTTGCCGTAGACCACTTCATGGAGGTCTTCGATGGCCATGAAGGCGGTAGGATCGACCCTTAAGACGATCTCTTTGAGTTCCGAGAGATCAAGGCGCTCGATGATCACAAAGAGGATTTCCCGGGTATCTCCAGAAAATCCTCCCTTGCCGTGCATGATCGTCAGGCCAAGCCCCAGCTCGTTCATGATCGCATGGCCAAGTTCTTTCGGTTTTGAGGAGATGATCAGGGCCGATTTGAGCTCGTCGAGGCCGACAAGGACAATATCGAGGACTTTAAAAGCAACCACGTAGGTCATGAGCGATTTCAATGCAATATGCCAGTCTTGAAAAATCCACCCGTATGCAGCAAAGATAAAAATGTTGATGAACAGCACGACCTGGCCGACAGTGAATCCTTTCTTTCGATTGATGAGAATGGCGAGGATTTCGGTGCCATCAGTGCAGCCGCCATTGCGGATGATCAGCCCGACGCCAAGCCCCAAAATCGCGCCGCCGAAAAAGATGACCTCAAGAGCATCTCCATGAAAGGGAGGCGCATGCTGCAATACGATGAGGAACACGGCAAATAAAAAGACGGCGATCAGCATGTTGATGACGAATGTCCTGCGGATATAGACGAACGCCAAGTACATGAAAGGCAAGTTGAGCAAGACTAAAACGTAAGAGAGGAAGCTGTCCCCATAGAGGCGTGCGATGATCAGCGCGATACCGACAACCCCGCCGTCGATCAATTGATTGGGCACGAGGAAAATGCGGATGGCGAGCGCAGCTAAGAATGCGCCCAGGGCCAGCCAGAATAGCATGACGATGTAATGCCAATAGGTCTTTACGTTGAGTTGAGTTGCGGGCATGAGAGGTAAACCTCGAGCTTTGGCTTTAAAGATAATCTTTTGATTGAGAATTGTACAGAAAAATTCGCGGGAGACGGGATTTGAACCCGCAACTTCCGCCGTGACAGGGCGGCGCTCTAACCAATTGAACTACTCCCGCACAAATAAAAAAATGTCAGTCCTTGGGCGCAACAGGACTCGAACCTATGACCACCTGTGTGTAAGACAGGCGCTCTACCAACTGAGCTATACGCCCGATACAAAGAAAGGTATAGCTTAAAGCGCTCGGTGATTTTTATCAAATAGGAATTTTCTTAAAGAAAATTTTTCTCACCCCATGTAATATAATTTGGATTATGGCATCTGTTTCAAACTACGCCAGCCTGCTTGAGAAGGGAAAGGCCATTCTGGAACCCGATGATTTCTCTCGACTCAATAGAGATATCGAGGAGATCGACCCTGCAAATCCTAATGCCGGGACCCTGTCCGCATCGAGAAGGGGATTGTTAATGGAAAGGATTAACGATTGCTCTCAAAGGATCGCGAGGGCTTTGAATCCCGCCATGCATATTCCTGAAAAAGAGCATATGGAGGCGGTCAAGGAGATCCAGATAGAAATCGCTGCCTCGCCAACCCCGAAGGCGTTGCATACACAACTTAAAAAACTCGATCCCAGCCTACTCGAAAAGATCTACAAGGGGGTATGGATTGTCAAGGGGTGCCCTAGTGAAGAGAATTTCTCCTCTGAATTGCTCAGAAAAGATTATTCCGTCTTGAAGCAAACCTTTCCTCCTTTTTTTAGCTTAAAAGAAGGGACAATCCTCGAGCAGATCCTTGGAGCGCTGAGCAGCCCTCCCAATGATGTTGACTTGTTCCATCTGTTCCAGAGGTGCATTCAAGAAAGGTTTTGGTCTCATAAGCAGATCAAAGCGATTTATCGCCATTGCCTGCCTCCTTCAACACAAGCCCATATTCCCAAACCTCCGTATTTCGGGCGCAATTTGGATACGGCTTTGCATACGGCGCTCGGCGCGCATTTTGATAGAACCACTGGCATGACGGCGTTTTGCGTCTTTGCTCCGCGTGCCACCCAAGTGGTTTTGCACCTCACCAAATCCCAACATGTTGAGTATCGCCTCCCGATGATAAGAGGGGAAAAGGGGGTCTTTGCTGTCGAAACCGAGCACGCTCTTCCTGGCCGCACCTACCATTTCATGATCACCGGCCCAAGAGGGGGCGCTCCAGTCAAAAAAGTGGACCCATTTGCATTGGGCAACATCATTCATTCGAGTTTAGAGGGAGATGAAAACCATGAATCTGTCGTCGTGGACAATGACTTTGTTTGGACAGATAGCGCTTGGATGCGGAAAAGAGCTCAGTTCGATCCGGCAAAACAGCCGATGACCATTTATGAAGTCCACGCCCCCTCTTGGAAGAAAAAAGAGAATGGCGACTTATTGAACTGGCGCGAGCTTGCCCAAGAGCTTGCTGCATATTGTAAAGAGATGGGATATACGCATGTTGAATTGATGGCGGCATTCGAGCATCCTCAGCCCATTTCGATGGGCTATCAGATCACCAATTACTTCTGCGTGAACAGCCGTCTTGGAACGCTGGATGACTTTCAATGGTGCGTTAATTTCTTGCATGAAAAAGAGATTGGAGTGATCTTAGACTGGGTCCCTGCTCACTTCGCCCTCGATAAATTTGCATTGAGCCTTTTTGACGGGTCGCCGCTTTTCGAAGATGATGACCCTCGGTTTGCCAGCCATCCTACTTGGGGAACTAAGGTCTTCGATTTCAAAAAACCGTTCGCCCGGGACTTTCTCGCTTCCAATGCTTATTTTATCTTGAAGCAATTGCATGCTGACGGACTTAGGGTGGATGCTGTTTGGGCCATGTTGGACCTGGCATACGATCGAGCTCCCGGCTGCCGAAAGAATGTCAAAGGAGGCAATATTGATCTTCATGCAAAAGAGTTTTTACAAAATATCACCATGCTCATCCGCAAAGAAGGAGCGCTGGCGATTGCGGAAGAGACTTTTGGATATGAAAATCTCACTTGTTCTTCCGACTTTAAAGGGCCGAATGGAAAACGAGGTATTGGGTTTAACTTGACCTGGCACATTGGATGGATGAGCGACAGCTTGCGCTATTTTAGTACTTCTATCGACAAACGGCCTGATTTATACCCCCTTCTTGTTAAAACTTTAAAAGACATCGATCATAACCGGCCTCGGGGCCGCGTTGTCATGGCCCTTTCTCATGATGAGAATTGCAATGGTAAAAACACCATTCAAGGCAAAATGTCAGGAAGCCCCCCTGAGAGGTTTGCAAATGTCCGATTGCTGCTGGCCCTTCAAACACTGCGAGGAGGAGGCCCCCTCTTGGATTTCATGGGAAACGAGATTGCGCAAAGCCAAGAGTGGCACGGCAGGCTGATTCAAAGTTTGCGCAATCCTCAAGAACGGGGAAAACCCGGCATGCAATGGGAAGAGCTCGATCCCCAAGTCAATCCCTATCACCATCACTATCATCGCGGCGTCCAATCCATGCGCAGGGCATTGAATCAACTTTATCTCAATCATCCCGGTTTATGGAACCAGACTGAAGAAGGATTTCAAGAATTTAAAATCGATGATTCCAATAATTGCATCATCGGGTTTCGCCGTTTTGGAAATGGAAAGCAATTAGCTTGCCTCTTCAATACATCCCACCGGGATTTGAAAGATTACTTCATCGATCTTCCCAACCGCTTCACCGCTCCTCAATACGCGAAGCTTCAAACTGTCACGGAAGTTTTTAATTCCGATCGTACAGAATTTGGAGGTTTGGGCCGATTAAATCCGACTGTGCATCTCATTCGCGATGTATCAACTTGGCCGACATTCATCCGATTTCATTTCCCTCCATTGACGGCAATCGTCCTTGAAGAACATTTGACAAACCCTTAAAGTAAATAATACCCCACTCGTTCAAAAAGTTGGAATTTGGACCTGCGCGAAAGTTCCTGGGGTTGAACGATTGTAAAGCGCGCTGTATTAACTTAATACAGCTAGCGTT
>JASHWX010000175.1 GCA_030043815.1 Candidatus Rhabdochlamydia sp. | reverse complement strand
CCATCGCTATCATAGGCTCCAATCACATCCCGATTTTCCACCCATTTCCCATTCGCATCTTGGGCCCAAGGCGCCCCTTGAAGTCCATAGCCTTTGGTTTGATCCAAGGGGATCCAGCGCGTTCCAAAGACCTTGACCATTTCCACTTGGGCTTCTTGATGGAATCCCATCATCCCCGGCTTATAAATGGCAACGCGCGGCCCAAGCGCATAGCGTCCGATCGGGGTCAGCGTGCCGGACGGCTTGCCCGCGTCCAGTCGGCCTAAGCCCACACGATAAGTCTTAAGCAATACGCGCTCATGGGTGTCCAAATCGATGTAGTAAAAACCCATTTTACATCTCGAGACGTCGACAAGGAGAAAAAATTGAATATTCTTATCCTTGCGAAAGACGTTGAACTTGCTGCCTTGGGAGACTTTTTGGGAAAAATAATCGGGTTTTCCGTTCAAGCTCCGCGCAATAAAATGGCGCGAAGTGTTGTAGTAAGTGGCATAATCAGCGATCCAGGCAGGCCGCCCTTTCAACCAGGGAACTGAGCTCGCGTAGTTGATCGTCTCGACGATCGGCAATTTAGTGGGCCCTGTCGTAAATAATTGAAACATCCGGTCAATCGACGGAAAATCATCTTTTGATAGGGTTGCCGGACGCGGGAGCGATGCGGGCGCTAAAACGACAGGAGGTGCGCTGACGGGAATGGAAATGACGGGAGTTTCCACCTGCGGCTTTGGAACAGGCGTAGCGGCAACTTTTTTGTCCCCTTTTTTAAATAGAGCGACAACTCCAATCACCGTAAAGAGCGAAAATGTCCCGATCAATATCCATTTAAGCATAGAAACAAGGAATTATAGAGTAAAGGGGAATAAAAAAGGAGGTCTTTATGCCTCCCTTCTAAAAATTTTAATTTACTTAGCAGTATGGTGATGGTGGTGGTGATGGGGATGCTTGCGCTCTTTTTCAATCAGTTTGCGCATTTTTTTACCCGGAGTAAACTTGACGGCGAGGCGGGCAGGAATGATGATTGGAACTGCTGCATTTTTAGGATTGCGTCCAATTTTTTGCTTTCTCTCTACGATTTCAAACACTCCAAAATCGCGGAATTCTAGCCGGTCCCCTTTAGAGAGGTAATCGGTCATGGCATCCAAAAAAGACTGGATCACATTTCGCACATCGTTGGGATGCACACCTCGATTCTGGGAAATCACTTGAATTAATTTTTTTTTAGTGATTGTCGCCATATATACTCCTTGAATTTTAGCCGCACCTCACCGCAGGGGCAGCCTGTCCTTTTACTTGCTCATTGTTGTATCTTGTTGATTTTCAGGCAAGTTGTTTTTACAAAAAAACTTTAATTAGCATTTTTTTCTTCTTGCCTGATCCAAAAAGAAGGAACTCCCCTCCAACAAGGGACTGTTCCGATAAAAGGAGATGAGGGTCCTCGATCCGTTCATTGTTGAGATAAGCCCCGCCGCCCGCAATCAGGCGGACAGCTTCGCCTTTGCTCGGCAATAAACCGATCTTAACAGCGACATCGACATACTTTTGCCCTAAAATTTCAGAGCGGGGAAGCGAGATATTAGGCATGTCTTTTGCGATTTCACGGAATGTTTCCGCATCCAGCGCAGCTGTCGAGCCGGGAGCCGCCCCTTCCGTGACTTTAAGGGCTTTTGCAAGCCCCTCTTCGCCATGGATAAGCCGCGTCAATTCCTCTGCAAGCCTTTTTTGCGCAGTATTGGGGACATAATCGGGTCTTTCCATCTGGGCTTCAATATCGCGGATTTCAGCCATCTCCATGAATGTTAAAAATCGCATTAATTTGATGACATCGGCATCGGGCACGCGAATAAAATATTGATAAAATTGGTAGGGAGAGCAGCGGTCGGCCGCCAGCCAGATCGTCCCCTCTTCTGTCTTACCAAATTTTTTGCCATCGCTGCGTGTGAGCAAGGGGAAGGTCAGCCCGAACGCCTGTTTCCCATTCAACTTTCGGATCAATTCGATGCCTGCAGTGATATTTCCCCATTGGTCGCTCCCACCGAGCTGCAGCACCACCCCGTGCTCGGTGAAGAGATGATAAAAATCGTAAGCCTGCAAAAGCTGATAGGTAAATTCAGTAAAGCTAATCCCCTCTTCAGATTGAATGCGCGCTTTGACGCTCTCTTTGGCAAGCATAGTGCCCACCCGGAAATGTTTCCCGATGTCGCGCAAAAAATCGATGAGGTAAATTTTAGAAAACCAATCGTCATTATTGAGCATCAATGGGCGGGCTTTAGAATGGAAAAAATCGAGCACGGCTTCGAAATGCCGCCGAATCCTCGCCACATTGTATGTAATCGCCGCATTGTCCAAGAGCGGGCGCTCGGTGCTTTTTCCCGAAGGATCGCCAATCCTGCCCGTCGCTCCCCCCAAAATGACCACGGGCGTATGACCAAATTTTTGGAACCAGCGCAAGATAACAATGCCCACCAAGCTCCCAATATGCAAGCTATCCGCCGTCGGATCAAACCCCAAATAGACTTTTGCCGGAGATTCCAGGCGTTTGATCAACTCTTCGCTCGTGACGGCATCCAGCAGCCCGCGCTCCTTCAAACATTCTATCACACTCGACATGGGTTAAACCTCAAATTTGATGAAAAGGATAGAGGGAAAGAAGGTTTAATTCAAGAATTTGAAAGGGCCGCATGCAAATGATTCGACAATCAGGAACGATCAGAGACTGTTGTCGAATTAAGCTTCTGTCGATTTTTGGGTTCTTTTGAGCCGATTTTCGATTCAAATTGCAGGGGTAATATCAACTTTTGTATATTACCCCTGCAATTTGAATCAAAAATCGGCCAAAATAATCCCGAAAATCGACGAAGTCTTAATTCGACAACAGTCTCTCAAGCCAAGTGCTTCCGCGTCCCGAATAAAACTATCCCTTGACACCTGATCTGTTAGTATAGTACCCACTGTACTGATGTCAGGATCAGGATGGTGAGGGATGATGGATAAAGACAGTGTGCTTATCGTAGGAGCTGGGCCCACAGGCTTGTCAGCAGCGATCACCTTGGCCCGCAGGGGAATCAAACCCCATATCATCGATAAGCTCAAAGAGCCGATCAAAACGTCAAACGCCTTGGCTATCCAACCCCGTACATTGGAAGTATGGGAGGATTTGAAAATCGTCGATGATGCCCTTCAACAAGGCCACAAGTTAATTGGCGCCGAGATGTCGTCAAGGAATAAGACCATCTTCTACATCACTTACGAAGACCTTCCAACTCGATATCCATTCATGTTGGCATTACAGCAAGCCAAAACAGAACGGCTACTCATCAAGCATCTCTCATCCCTTGGAGTCGAAGTCGAGCGAGGTATCGAATTAGAAAATCTGACAGAAACCGAAAATGCAGTAACTGCGATCAGTAATAAAGTCGCTTCTAAATATACATGGGTGCTTGGCTGTGATGGGGCCAAGAGCGTCGTGAGAGAATCGGCGAACATTCCTTTTAAAGGAGAAAATCTTCCTCAACACTTCATCATGGCAGATATTCGCGTCGATTGGAGCAAAAAGACAAATCTCCTTCATGTCGTGCTTTCAGATGACGGACCCTTCGCCTTCTTTCCCTTCGATGATCATGGATATGGCCGCCTAGTTTTCGACGTATCTTCAGATCCACGTCTAAAAAATGAGAAAAATCCCACCTTCAATGATTTCCAGACACTCCTAAATAAAAGATGCGATGTCCCTGCAACCCTTCATGAACCCAGCTGGATTTCAAGTTTTTGGATCCACAGCCACATCGCCAGTCAATATAGAAAAGGACATCTCTTCTTAGCTGGTGATGCCGCGCATCAACACTCCCCATTCGGAGGACAAGGGATGAACACGGGCATCCAAGATGCCTATTTTTGGGGCAATCTCCTAGCTGACGTGATTGAAGGAAAAAAAAGCGAAAAACAACTCGACAATTATGAAAAAGTGCGGAAAGCAGTGGGCGAGCATGTCGTCAACCAATCAGCGATAATGACCAAAATTATCACACTCCAATCAAAGCCCCTAAAACGTATGAGAGACGTTCTTTTATCCTTATTTTCAAGCAGCCACGGCTTATCACACAAAGCTGCAATGAGAATATCGCAGCTAGTCTATAGATAAAAGTGAAGGAAATATTTTTTCTCTTTCTCGAGGTAATTGAAATATACCCCACTCGCTCAAAAAGTTGGAATTTGGACCTGCGCGAAAGTTCCTGGGGTTGAACGATCGTAAAGCGCGCTGTATTAACT
>JASHWX010000174.1 GCA_030043815.1 Candidatus Rhabdochlamydia sp. | reverse complement strand
CTCAACGATCTAGGGCACACCCACCTTCTGCTCGTCGATGATCTTAAAAAGACGGAAAAGTGGAAGAATCTACTCAATAAAAAATGCCGCGATTTCATCTCGCGCTACGACCTGTTCAAATGGCTCGAGGGAAAAGAGCAGGAGATCGGAGCGATCATTCATTTAGGCGCTTGCTCCGATACGATGGAGGCTGATGGAAATTATTTGATGGAGAATAATTTCCGCTATACTGTCCGCCTCGCTGAATATGCATTGCAGCATGGCATCCGATTCATCTACGCCTCGTCTGCAGCGACATATGGCAACGGAGCTTTGGGATTCAATGATCATCACGATCTGCTCGAAGAGCTGAAACCCCTCAATTTGTACGGATTTTCGAAATACTATTTTGACCTTTGGGCCAAGCAGCAAGGGGTTTTAAACCAGATCGTCGGCCTGAAGTATTTTAACGTGTTCGGCCCTAATGAAAACCACAAAGGGCGGATGGCATCGATGGTCTACAAAATGCTGCCCATCGCACGCAATGAAGGGACGATCCGTCTGTTTAAATCGACTGAACCGGAACGTTTCGGCGATGGAGACCAATGCCGCGATTTCATCTACGTCAAAGACGCCGTGCGCATGACGTGCGATTTTTTGCAAAATGGCTTAGGCGGTATCTTTAACATGGGATCAGGGCAGACGACGACGTGGAACCAGCTCGCAAATGCTGTCTTTAAAGCATTGGAAAAGCCGCCCCAAATTGAGTACATCGACATGCCGTCCGATCTCGCTCGCCAATATCAGAACTATACTTGTGCCGATATGAACAAATTCAAAAAACATATGGAGCCTTGCCGCTACACAATCGATGAGGCTGTTGCCGACTATGCCAGGAACTATCTACTCAAGGATGAACGATGGTAAAGCTCAGCGGGATGTTAAGCCGTTTTAGACGTGTCCGCGTACTCGTGATCGGAGATTTCATGCTCGATACTTACACGACGGGCAAAGTCAAGCGGATTTCTCCTGAGGCGCCCGTTTCCGTCCTCCATGTCCAAAAGGAAGAAAGCCGTCCGGGGGGCGCTGGCAACGTCGTGCTCAACCTCGTCTCTTTAGGGGCGGAAGTGATCGCTGTCGGAAGGATCGGCTATGATTTTGGCGGAGAGATGCTCCGCGATGCATTGGAGAGCGAAGGCGTGGACATTGAAAATCTCATCCTTCAAAAGGGATACAAGACCCCCGTCAAGAACCGCTTGATCGCCGATTCGCAGCAAGTGCTCCGCGTCGACTTTGAGACCGTCAGTTTTTTACCTGATCCCCTCGAAGAAGAAGTGATCGACCGACTTCCGCCTCTTATGGACAAAGTTCAAATCATCGCCATTTCCGATTACGGCAAAGGATTTTTGTCCCGCTCCCTGCTCAGGAAAATCATCGAGATGGCCTCTCAAAAAGATATTCCCGTCATCGTCGACCCCAAAGGAGATGATTTTACCAAATATTTTGGCGCGACGGCCATCAAGCCCAATCTCACTGAAGCTTACTCGGCGGCCAAACTGCCCCTCGAAGCGCCTATCGATCAAGTCGCCTCAGTCATTTTGCAAAACTGCGGCGTAGAAATGCTCATCGTGACGCGCTCGGAAGCAGGCATTTCTCTATTTAACAAGTCTGGGCAGCAATTCGACTTTCCCGTGCGCTCAAAAGAAGTGAAAGATGTAACAGGCGCCGGCGATACGGTCCTCTCGATGATCAGCATCGCGCTTGCCAACAAGCTCGACATCAAGTACGGCGCACAGCTTGCCAATATCGCCGCAGGGATGGCAATCGAACGCTTGGGATGCGCCCGCATCAACCTCTCTGAGATGGCAGAGCGGTTATTGGAATTTGACGTCGAGAATAAGATCTTTGATGAAGAACATCTCTTTGCCCTGCAGCATGCCCTAAAAGGAAAGCAGTACTCTGTGCTAGGCCTCGATAGCCGGCGGGGCATGTCAACGGCCCTGTTTAGATCCTTACGCAAACTGTCGTCCCGCGACACCGAAAGAAAACTGATCGTCTACGTTCGCGACAACGAGCCCGAAGAAGAGTTCGTTTCCCTGTTGTCATCGCTCTCAGAGGTTGACTTCATCGTCCTCAAATGCGAAAGCCTCAAAAATCTCTGCGACATTATCCATCCGCACCAAGTCTTTGTCATGGAAGAGGATCAACTGATTGAACTCAACCATGCCTCTGCCCTTCTCACCAAGTTAAAAATTTAATATATTTTTTTTAATTCCTTGGGGCTGTATACTGGCTCCTCTATTTCATAAGGAGGTATGAATGTTTGTTTTGCAATTATTAACCGCTGCCACTTTAGCGATAGCGGGATTAAATGCTGATGCTGCCATTTCATCGGCGCCCAACGAACAAGTCGATGAAGGATCCATCGTTCAAAAGACCCGAATCCGCCTTGCAGAAATGACCCACAGCAATGACACTGTGATGAAAAATTATGATAACCTCTCAGAGGTTCTCAATAATGCCTACTCCAAAGAAAAGAGCCTAACGCAAGCCCAAGTTCAGCAGATTTGCGAAGCTGTCGATTTTGCTGCTGAAAAACACCGTTTCCAGACTCGAAAGAATAAAGACAAAACGCCTTATATTTCCCATCCGATCGGCGTTGCCTATAATGTGATGGCTATCGGCGAGGTTAGAGACGTCGATGTGATCATCGGCGCGCTATTGCACGACACGGTCGAAGATACGCAGACGACATTTGAAGAGATCGAAAGCAAATTCGGCAAACGCGTGTCCTCTCTTGTGCGCGAGTTGACCGACGACCGCTCTCTTGCAGTTGAGACACGCAAAAGAATGCAAGTGATCAACGCTTCCCAAAAGTCGATCGGCGCTGCTCAAATCAAGCTTGCAGACAAGCTCTTCAATTTAAATGACCTGATGCACAATACCCCAGAAGATTGGACTCAAGCGCGCATCGATGGTTATTATGAATGGGCGCAAGCCATCGTTGACAGGCTTCCCAAGGCCAATGATAAACTTCACGATGCCGTTGAAGACATCATCAACACCTATTGGGAAAATCAAGCCACTAAGAAGTAGTTTTTAAGCGGGCGATCCTCTCCTCAAGGGGAGGATGGCTCGCAAATAGCCGCATGATGCCGGCCTTTTTCGGCGTGGAGATTTTAAACGCTTGGAAAGCGGCCTTTTGCATCTCTGGATCTTGAATATCTTTCAATTTCTTCAACGATTCTAAAGCCGCGATCATCTTTTCTTTGCCTGCGAGCTTTGCGCCTCCTTTGTCAGCTCGAAATTCTCTGAACCGAGAGTAGGTGCAGATGACCATTGAGCCGAGAATCATGAACACAAATTCAAACACATACACGAAGATCCAATAGGAAAAGTAAGAGCCCGATGAAGATCCTTCGTTGCGTTTTCCCAATCCCGAGAAGACATAAGCCAGCACGCGTGCCAAGAACAGCACAAAGGCGTTGACGACCCCTTGCACGAGCGTCATCGTCACCATATCGCCATTCGTGATGTGGGAAATTTCGTGAGCCAGCACCCCTTCCACTTCTTTGTCCGACATCCTGTTTAATAAGCCTGATGAAACGGCGATAAGAGAGCGGCGTTTGGTCGGCCCTGTCGCAAAAGCATTGGGTTCAGAAGATTCGAAGATGCCCACTTCTGGGATATCGCGCAGCCCTGCCTGGCGGCATAGCTGCTGGATCATTGAGAGAAGTTGACGTTGATCGGCATTTTGTGTTTTCGGATCGATCACACGCACTCCCATCATCCATTTTGCCATCTGTCGTGAAAGCGCAAGCGAGATCAGCGCGCCTCCCATGCCCCAAATCAAGCAGAAAATCAGCAGCTCTTTGAGATTGAGGCCGTACCCTTGTAAATAGGGCTGAACGTGAAACACATTCAGCACGATCGAAATCATGATGATGACGAGAAAGTTGACGGCGAGGAAGAGTAGGATTCGTTTTGCCAATGCCATAAAGCCTCCTAAAGATCATGTAATTATGAGGATTTTTCCTCTGCGTGTCAAGGCTGTAAGTTTAATTTTTATTTATATGTAATAAAAACTTAATTATAGCGCCCGATTTTATTTTTGGTTTTTCTTTGCATTGAAATGCGGCGATGTGACATTTAGTAACTCCACGAACGAAGTTCTTCTGGAGCGCACATGGCCTTCGACATAGACAAACGAGCAGTATACTGGGAAAATGAACAAAGGCGACTTTTCCGTTCACTTGCGGAAAAAAACGCCTGTTACGTCTTGATCACCTGCGGCGAGCCCACCGCCGATGGTAAAATGGAAGTCGAAATGACATACGAGGGCGACGAATCCCTCGCTGCCTATCTCATCGAAAGCGCCCAAGGGCTAATCGAATGAGAAGTTCCATCAACGGGATGAGAAATCAATGAACTATTGATTTTTTTCGGGCTTTTAGCTCTTGTTCAAATATCGAAAATTTTGCTTCAAATCCTTCTTTTTTTGACCAAGCACGAATTTTCTTAAGATCTATTTTGTGATCCAAGGAAACCTCAATAGCCTGATCTAACCCTTGTCTGTCATTCCAATGATAAAAACTTGCTAAACGATCTTTTACACAGTCGTTAACAGTCAATAATTTGAAGGATCCATATTTAGTAGGAATTTCCTTAAATCGTTTGATGATTTCATTTCCAATAGCCACGGGTTCTGAAACGAAGTCTATTAAAAATGGACAATTTTGATGAGCGAAATGCCTTCCTTTTTTAATGAATCCTAGTTTTTTTAGTGAGGCCTCGATTTTCCAAAATTCTTCATGAGATACATAGTCTAGATCATGGGACAAATATCGGTTATGAGAATAAATGGTCACGCAAGATCCTCCCACTAAGATAACCTCAATCCCATCTGTTTTGAGATGTTGGCAAATCAGTCCCGCAAGTTCTTTTGTATCAATTTTTTCCCAATTAATTGGTTTTTTCATAATGGTTTACTCTTTTTACGTGGGCGTTTACGAATTGGGCGTTCGTAATATTTTTTTTTCATTTCTTGAGACAAAGTAGCATAAGCTTTTCCGATAAATGACTTAAAATCAGCGAGAAAAGGATATCGTGGATTCCAGTAATACAATCTATTGTTGCCTTCGACAACGCTGACTAAGATTCCTTGGTTTTCTAATCTAGAAAGTGCCCTTTGAATTCCAAAAAGAGGAATTTCAAAGCATTGGCGAAGTTCAGAGGCAAAGCATTTTTCATTTGCAATCATATAGAATAGGACCTTCTCAATAATTCTGCTGCCAAATAATTGTTCAAACATGGTTACCACCCTTAGTGGTGATTGTACCACTATTAGTGGTGAATGTAAATAGCAATTCTTCAGCATTGGCTTTTTAAGACAGCGCTGCTAAGATGCTATTTTTCTTAACTTTTCAGATCAAAACGTTATGAGTGCACTGACAATTGAGCAGTTAAAAAAGTGGTATCGGGACCATTACGAAAAGACGATGGAGGATTTTCTCACGTTTTTGAGTTTTCCTAGCATCAGCACTGATCCTGAGCACGAAAAAGATTCAAGGCGTACAGCGGCCTGGCTCAGCGATTACATGGAGGACATTGGGCTGGAGGCTCAAGTTTGGGAGACGCCGGGGCTTCCTGTCGTGTTTGGTACGCATTTGCAAGCGGGGCCGGGGCGTCCCACGCTGCTGATCTATCACCATTACGATGTGCAGCCGGTCGATCCGCTGGAGCTTTGGAAGAGCGATCCCTTTAAACCTGTGGTGAAAAATAATCAAGTCTATGCGCGGGGAGCAGCTGACAACAAGGGGCAGTGCTTTTATTCTTTGACTGCGCTGAAGGCATTTTTGGAGATGGCAAAGGACTTTAACTTCAACATCAAGGTCTTCATCGAAGGAGAAGAAGAATCGGGAGGGCGGGGGACTGCCGCGATTTTGAAGCAAAAGGAAAAAGAGCTAAAGGCAGATCATCTTCTCGTTATCGATTTCGATATCCCCAATATTTCAACGCCGGGGATTACGCTCGGCATGCGCGGCCTTGTCGCCATGAATGTGATGTGTTCTAATTCATCGATCGATCTGCATTCGGGGATGCATGGAGGCATCGCGCTGAACCCGAATCGCGCGCTTGCGGCTTTGCTCGCCAGCATGTGGGACAAAGAGGGCAACATTCTCATCCCTCATTTTTACGATGAGGTGAAATCTCTTTCAAAAGAGCAGCTTGCGAAAGTGGACATGTCTTTCGATGTTGATGTCTATCAAAAGAACTTCGGCGTCACGGCATTCTGTCCGGAAAAAGGGTATTCGCTCAAGGAGTCCAATTGGCTGCGCCCGACGCTCGAAATCAACGGCATGGGGGGCGGCTATACCGGCGCAGGGTTCAAGACTGTCATTCCGTCCAAAGCGATTGCGAAGATCTCGTGCCGTCTTGTGCCCGACCAAGATCCTGAAAAAATCGGCCGTGAAATTGCCAATTATCTGAAAAGCCGCGCCCCTGAAGGGATTAAGCTCGACATCGATATTCATCATGGCGCCCCCGCTTTCCGCAGCGGTTTTGATTCTTCTATTGTCAAAACCGCGGCTTTAGCCTATGAAGAAGTATTTGAAGGGCCGTGCAAGTATCTCTTTTGCGGGGGCTCTGTCCCGATCGTGGTCGACCTGGCCCGCGTGAGCAAGGCCGATGTTGCGATGATCGGGGTGGGGCTCGGAGAGGATGATATCCATGCCCCCAATGAGCATTTTGGGCTCGATCGATTGGAATTGGGCTATTTGGTCATCGGGAGGATATTAAGCAGGCTCTCGAAGGTTTAATGATGTGGAGTCAATTAGGCCCCGTCCTGTTATTCGGGTCGTTTGCAGCTTTATGCGTAAAATGCGCCCCTGAGCATTGGCCGGTCGCGATGACGGCTTTTTTGGGCTACGGCGCAGTTACCCTCTGGAAAAAATGGGGGTTTGTCCTTGCTTTGAGTACCCTCGCTGCTGTGACCGTCCTCTGGCCCTCTCTTTGGTTAGCCCTTCTTTCTTTTTCCATCGCCATCTCCTGGCTGCTTCTTTTACTCAAGGACAGGGAAATGGCGGACGCGGCAAAGGGGGAAAAAGAGGCGCTCGAGCTTAAGCATACGCAGCAGCTGCGCGAGGCTCATGCTTCGTTTGTCGCTGAAAAACAACGCCTTAGGGTCATGGTCGAACGCTCTGATGAGGAATTAAAGCGCGCAAACGAGCGGATTGAAGCATTGGTTCGTGCCCTCGAGCAAAAGCCAGAGCCAGAAGTACCGATCGAGCATAAATACCAGGCCCTTGAGCAGCAGTTTCAGGAAAAATCCCAGCAGCTCGACGCAGCGCGCAAAGACCTTTTCCGAGTGGAAAACGAACTTCTTGCTCTTCAAAAAACCTGGGAAGAACAAAATTATGAAATCTCGGATGAGGACCTTCATTTGGTCGAAGATCTGAATCGAGCAGAACAAGAATGCCGCGAACTTGAAAATCAAGTCGCTCTTCTTCAAGAGTTTATAACCACCCTCCTCTCGCCGAAAAAACGCGCTGCGAGAAAAACAAAAGCAATTCAAGATGATTTGCCTTTGCTTCTCCAAGAAAAAATCGATCAAATTCATTGAATTAAATTACATTAATTAGATAAAATTAAGACATGGAAATTAATTCTGTATCAATAGATGAGATGAATTTAGAGATTCCGGAAGATCACTTCGACGAAGAGAAAGAACTCCTCGATGAAGAAGTGGGAGAAATTTTTGAGCGGACGATCTTATCCGGTTCAGTTTCCTAAATTCGTCAGAATTTCATGCCCCTTCTCTGTGATGAGGAGGGTGTGCTCCCATTGGGCGCTAGGCTTGCCGTCATTGGTGCGCGCGGTCCACTGATCGTGCGAATCGATGTATCCCGAGCGGACACCGGCGTTGATCATGGGTTCAATGGTAAACGTCATCCCTGCTACAATGGGGATTTGGACCCGATTGAGATGATGGGGGACCTGCGGGGGTTCGTGAAAGTGGATCCCAGTGCCATGGCCCACAAATTGATTGACGACAGAGCAATGGTGCGCGGTCGCATAGGCTTCGATCATATCGCCGATCTCGCTGATCATCACGCCAGGCTTTAAAATGGCGATCGATCGCATCAGGCATTCATAAGAAACATCCATCACTCTCTTTTTTTCAGGACTGATCTTGCCGATGGCCACCATCCGGCTGCAGTCCCCATAAAATCCGTTTAAAACGCAGGTCACGTCAATATTGAGAAAATCCCCTTCTTTGAGAGGGATATCATTCGGAATCCCATGGCAAATGACATCATTGAGCGATGTGCAGATACTCTTAGGGAAGGGGGGAGATCCATATCCGAGGGGGGCCGGGATCGCTCCGGCATCGAGATGGAGCTGATGGGCAAAGGCATTGAGTTGATTGGTAGTGACCCCTGCTTTGGCCATTTGGCATGTTTGATCGAGGATCTGAGCGGCCAATTTGCAGGCGCGCCGAATGCCTTCGATTTCTTTTGGCGTCTTTAAAATAATTCCATATTTCTTTAAGTACTCTTGCTTGAGGGAGGAGGGGCCAGGGTCGGGAAAATGGCATTTTTTCCATTTTTGGCCGCTGCCGCACCAGCAAGGATCATTTCGATTCATCCGTCCTCCGGCGGAAACCCGGCCCTTAAGGGCCGGGTATTTCAAAAATGGATTGGCGTGGGTGCGAAGCCCACGCCAACCACAAAAATCCCAGGCCTTAAGGCCTGGGTTGACATTCATGGATGCATTTTAACAAAGAGGGATAAAAGACTCGATTTAAAAAGAGGCCATGGGCTGGGGCGGTCATGCCGGTCCGGGTGCGGTCTTTTGATGCCAAAATAGCCGGAATATCCTCGGGCTGCAGCTTGCCGCAGCCGGCATAGGCCAAGGTCCCCGCGAGGTTCCTCATCATTTTATAGAGAAAATGGTCCCCGGTGACAGCAATCTGCAAGGGTGGTCCGGGGATGATGGCGATACTCTCAAGTTCGCAGATGGGATCCCGATCCCAGAGCCTGCGCTCGTTGCAAAAGGCGGAAAAGTCATGCCGCCCGAGAAGATGGGATGCAGCCGCTTTCATCTTTTCAAGGTCAAGAGGGTATGGAAAATGCCAAGATATGTCTTTGAAAAACGGGAGTTGGACAGGTCCGTTGCAAATGGAATACATGTACTCTTTTTTCATGCAGTCTAGGGTGGGATGGAAGTCGCCTTGCATTTCTTGGGCTGAGAGGACACAAATGTCTTTTGGCAAGAGCCCATTGAGACTATGTAACAACCGCGATAAAGACCGATTTTCATTCATCAAGAAATTGACCACTTGCCCTTTGGCGTGGACGCCGGCATCGGTGCGGCTTGCCGCTTGGAGCTTGACCGGGTGCTGCAAAATGCGCTCAAGCGCCTGGCGCAACACAACTTCAATACTGCGTTGCCAGCCAGAATAGGCGGTGCCGAGATAACTGAGGGTAAGCTTGATGTTAAGAGGCAAGGAACTCTTTTAATCCTCCGAGGAACATTTGGACGGCGATCAGCGTCAGGATAAGGCCCATCAATCTTTCGCAAGCAATCAGTCCGCGCCAGCCCAAGAGCCGTTTCCATAGCGAGGAGCTGAGCAGAATCACAGTGGAGGCAGCCCAGGCGATGACGATGGCCGTCAAAGTGAGGCCGACGTCGTCTTTATGCTGGCCTGAATAGAGCATCACTGCGGCGAGCACTGCGGGACCGGCCACTAAAGGGGTGGCGAGAGGGACGATAAAAGGCTCTTTTTCGCGTCCCACATCGACATCGGAATCGCGCCGGCTGGGAAAGATCATCTTGAGGGCGATTAAAAACAAGATAATGCCCCCGGAAATCAAGATCGTCGGCATAGTGACATTGAGAAAAGACATCAATCCTTCTCCCACCAAGTCAAAGACGATGATGATGATGAGTGCGATGAGCAGCTCGCGGATAATGATCTTGCGCTGTCTTGAAGGGTCGATATCTTTGAGAATTGAGACAAAAACGGGGATGTTGCCGATCGAGTCCATCAGCAGAAATAAGGCTAATGCGATAGAATATACCTGCATCCACCAAGAGTCCATACTATCTTTTATAGCACATATTCGATTCCACATCAATGACCTCCCACAACCGATGCAAAAATTTTTTTTGCTTTTCATCGAGAGGGAAAAGGAAAAAGATAAAATCGTGGTTTTTGGTAAATGCCGCTCTTGTCCAGTTGGCAGACCCTGTAATCAGAATCTCATCGTCGATGACAGCCCATTTATGGTGCAGAAGCTCCCTCCCTTGGCTCAAGAGAATGGGGATATCGGCCTGATCGAGGTCGGCCAAAGCCTTTTTGCTAGCTCCCCTTGCCGTGTAAAAGTCAACGGCAACCATCACGTTCACGCCGCGCATCTTGGCCTCAATCAGGGCTTCTTTGATATCGGGATGGGTCAGCGTGAACATGGCGATACAGATCTTGTTTTTTGCCTGTTCGATGCAGGAAAGTAGGCGTTTAAGCCCCTGCATCTCAGGGTCGGGGAGAAGAAAAAATTCTGCGCGTTGCTCATTTAATTCAAAACAATACGAAGGGGTGCCGGGATCTTGAAGATAGCGTGCAAGAGGCGGGCAATGGATGCCGAGGACGAGGTTGTCATGGTGGCGCAAGGAAGCTGGGGTGAGGTTGGCGGAACTCAAAAACACGGTGGCATCGTCGATGAGAAGGATTTTGCGATGCATGAGCCCACGGGATTTGATCGGCTGAATCTTCACTGTGGAAGGTAGTATTTTTTTGAGATTTAAAGAAGCGGTCGGATCGTATTCGACAAAGATGGACACGTCTTTAGACTTTTGACCGAGAAGATCGAGGATTTGAGGATCAGTGATGCCGTAGACGCTTAGGAAAATCGACTTGCGGGCAGACTTTAAGGCTTGGGAAAGGGTGAGTTTGATGTCGTGACGTGTTTGGTTGGAATAAAAGAGCAAAGTGTGATCTGCGTCTGGCAGCGTTGCCCGAGTAGCGGCGACAACCATCCAGATGAAAAAGGCGCAAAGGCCGCCTATCAAGAGCTGCAGTTTATACTGAGACCATTGCATAAGTGATCATGCTTGTTAAAAACGCCCATTTTGCGATCTTTCGATTCTCGCTCGCCCCCTATGGGGCGTCCCGCATATGCGGGCTCGCTCGAATTCGAAATCGCATCAAAATGGGCTGTTTTTTCCAAGCATGCTGACTTATGCAACGGTCTCATACTGTTTGACCTTGAGCACGGAGCTGGCGGACTACTGTGGGCAGGCCGACTTTATCGATGGTGCGAAGCGCGTTTGCTGAAAGGCGCAGCGTAATGAAACGGTTCTCATCAGCAAACCAGAGACGTTTTTTCTTCAAATTCGGTTGAAAACGGCGTCTTTTAATCCCTGTGACTTTAAGACCGATCCCTTTTTTCTTTTTCGCAATCCCGCGGATGGCATAAGATTTGCCGCGGACAGGGACTTTGCCAGTCACCTGACATCTCTTTGACATGACTTTTTCTCCTAGAATGCTTTAGTAAAGAAGGCATCATAGCAACTTAAAACTTATTGAACAAGAATATTTGCTGGTGTAAATAAAAATTTAAATTCGAGAGATAAAGTGGAAGAGTTACACGCAGATCTTGTCGTCATCGGATCAGGCCCCGCTGGACAAAATGGGGCGATCCAAGCGGCAAAGCTGGGCAAAAGCGTCATCCTCATCGATAAAGATCCCTATCCCGGAGGAGCCTCGCTCAATTCAGGTACGATCCCATCCAAATCACTTCGCGAAGCGATCATCGACTTGACTGACTTTTACGAGCGCAGTTTTTATGGGAAAGACCGCCCCATCCGCTCGGTCTCAATCAACGATTTGAACTTCCGTCTCAACATCATCTTAGATGAACAGCGTAAAATGTTGACGCGTCAATTTGACAAAAACCACATCCGGTTCATCCATGGCTGTGCCGAATTTGAAGACAGCAATCACATCGTTGCGGACGGCGTGCGCATCAGAGCCGAATATGTCTTGATTGCAACGGGCTCTAAACCCCGCAATCCGACCAATGTGCCTTTCGACAGCGAAAAAATCTTGGACTCGACCCGTTTGCTTGCCATCGATCATGTGCCCAAGACATTGATTGTGCTCGGAGGCGGAATAATTGGATCGGAGTACGCGAGTTTTTTTGCAGCGCTTGGCACAGAAGTGACTGTCGTCGATAAAAGGGAACACCTTCTTCCTCTTTTGGACACGGAGATTGGATTGCATTTGCAAAAGGCGCTGAGCGCGATCGGCCTTAAAATGGTGGGAAACAAGGAATTCGATTCGATCCGCCGCGTCAATGATCTTGTCGAAGTGCATTTTAAAGATGGGTCCACGATGCAAGCGGAAATGCTTCTCTATGCTCTGGGAAGAGAGGCGAATGTCGATAAATTGCACATCGAAAAAGCCGGGATCGCGCTCGATAAGACAGGCCACATTCCCGTCAACGCGCTGTTTCAGACTGTCGCTTTGAACATCTATGCTGCGGGCGATGTGATCGGCGCTCCTGCACTTGCTTCCACGAGCATGGAACAAGGGCGTCTTGCGGTGCGGCAAGCATTTGGCGCGCAAACACATCACTTCCCTTCGTTCTATCCGATCGGCATTTATACGATTCCAGAAATTTCTTCATGCGGGTATACTGAAAATGAATTGAAAGAGCTCGGCTTTCGCTACGAGATCGGCCGGGCGTATTACTACGAGATCGCGCGCAATCAGATCGTCGGCAACGACCCGGGAATGTTTAAGATCCTCTTTCATGCTGAAACGCTGGAGATCTTAGGCATCCATATTATTGGCAGGGCGGCGACGGAAGTGATCCATATCGGCCAAGTAGCGATGAGTTTTAACGCACGCATCGATTACTTCATCGATCAAGTGTTCAACTATCCGACGTATGCGGAAGGGTATCGGATTGCGGCTTTAAACGGGTTTAACAAAATCAAGCATCGAAAATAGGACAGGATCGAATGGCGATTTACGATTTCTCCAATGCTGAAAAGAATGCCGTCAAGGCAGAAGCGCCTCTTGAATCCGAGCCGCTGGAAACAAAGACGAGCAAGCGGGACCGTTTTGTCTCCTCATTGACAGCGCGTCTTTTCTTCTTGCTCCTCTTATGCGGGGATATTCTATGGACAATCTATTGCCTCTTCATCCTTGCCATCGGCCTTATCGGCATATTGGCAACCGGAGGAAAACGCGTCGTGTTTAAAAATGTGAGGGACAATGCCTTGATTTCGCTGAGGCGGTCGCTTGTGTGCGGCGTATCGCTCTTCATCGCCACTTTCAGCCCCGCATTTGGGATCATGATCGCTTGCACGTATTTCTTAATGTACGATAAATCCGGGATCGAAGAGGTTGTTCCTTCTTCGCTGCAAGCGCAGTTCAAAGAGTTTTTTCCGAAAGAATAGGCTTTGTTGCTTTGCGTAAATGATAATTTTTACCACAGAGCTGAGAAACCACAGAGAAAAAATCATATGAAAGCTACAAGGGAGTATACCCAAACAACTTGAAAAATTGGGAATTTGGCAAGGACGTCGCCCTGAATTTGAGCCAGGCGAAGCCGGCGCCGAAGCAGCTCAACTTGAACAAGTTGAGCGATGCAGGCGGGTCTCAAATTCAGCGGCTGACGACGCAGCCAAAAACCAATTTTTCAGGTTGTTTGGGTATAATTTGAAAATTCTCCTCTGTGGTTTTCCCAGCTCTGTGGTAAAATTCAAACATTTAAGCAAACAGAACCGAAAGAATGAACCTATCCTAATAAAGTCTCCCGATGAGCTTTCCGACAATTTTCGCTTCAAATCCTCCGGTTGGCTTTGACCCATATTTTTTAATATGGGTCAAAGCCAACCGGAGGATTTCAAGCTGAAAAGTGCGAAAAGATCATGGGTAGATTTATTAGGATAGGTTCATAAAAAAACCCCGCAATTTTCATTACGGGGGTTTTGCACTTAAAAATTCGATTAATCGAATGCAACGTCAGCAACTGGAATGTAAGCATTATGGCCATGAGCGCTTAAATCCACTTCAACGTTATTGCCATTTTGCCATTTCTCTCCATTGCTATTCCCAACAAGTTTAAAAGAGATTTTATTATTCATATCGGCAGGTGCCACTACGAATACAAAATCTCGTGCTTTTGGAGTTGGGTTTGCTTGGACCAAAGAAGCCAGGTTGGCATTCCAAGATATTCCTGTTACGCCTTCTCCTCTAAGCCCTACGTCAAAATTAACATCATCTCTAAATTTAACTGCAACTGTAACAACTTTGCCTGTTACTTGACAAACCTGTTGGGCCCAAGCTTGATCTTCAAGTCCTCGCATTGCAAATTGAAATGCTGAACGATCTGGCTGCGACATGTTGTTGATCGCAGCGTAAGCTGGGCCGTTAGCGATAGGATTGTTTATTTGTACTTGGGGGGTTATTGGTGCTTGGGGGGTGGTGGTCACTGCTGCTGCCATAAGTTACCTCATTGTTTTTGGTTTGTCTGAATCATCTTCGAGACATATCGGTCCGAAAACGTACAAAACTTTATAGTCCGTTAACGCAAACTTTACAATGAAAAAATTAAAGCGATTGCAATTTTGCGATCTCTTCCTGATAGTGTCCGAGGAGATCGGGATATTGATTTTCGAGGCGTTTGCGCAAACTTTCCGTCATTTCTTTGACGTGTGCAAGCATTTGCGATCGTCCTTTGACGGATTCGTCTTTGATCAAATCGCCGACATCGATATGAATGGCTCGATCTGCAAGAAGACCGTAATTTTTGCGGAGGACAGGATCATCATCGATGTATCCCTTTTCGCAGCATTGAACGATCAAGTGAATGATACTCGCCACCACTCTTTTGGCTTCGGCGATTTTCTTTTCAGCGATGAGTTGATCTAAAGTCGGATAGATCAATTGGGCCTTGTGTTGAAGGATGAATGCGACGCCATCAAGGGGGATCTGATATTCAAAATGGGTCTTGTCGACAAGGGTAACGGTGCGATGCAGGGTCTCCGTTTTATTGATGTGCAAAAAAATTAGCCCTGTCTCTTCTTTGAGGTCGCAATAGCTGTTTTTGTAGTTTTGCAAATTGTAGCTGAGTTTCTTGAGATTGTATTCCTTGATCTTCTTGCGCTTATCATTGAAGCGATACGAAAAGGGGTGGTTAAGCCAAGGGAAGATGCGCATGTGGGAGGCAAAGCGGTGGAATTTGATCACGTACTGCTGATCTTCCGAAACGAATGCATAGCAATGCGCACCTTTGCCCAAGTAATGGAATTTCTGTGTGAGGGCGCCATCGAGC
>JASHWX010000173.1 GCA_030043815.1 Candidatus Rhabdochlamydia sp. | reverse complement strand
TCAATAAGAAACTCAATCTGGTGGGTTTCAATTATTTGGAAAAGGTCTTTGCCGATTTGGCAAAAGCCCATTCTGAGCTGCTCGATCCTTTTTTTGTGAAAGATCAAACGCCATCGGCCTTGTCTGAACGCTTCGCTGTGTTATTTTCTGAGACAGGGGATCCCAAAGATTGTACATTGGATCGCTTGGACGAACGTTCGCGCCTTTGCATTGACATGAGTCAAAAACTCGTTTCGCACTACGCCGGTCAAGTCTCCGCCCTTACAGCTAAGAGCCAAGGATATTTAGATGAAATCTACCGACTCCTTTCCGATTTTGAAGCCTATTCAGATCCTTTAAAGAAAAAAAGCTCCCTTTTCGTCACCTTCGCTCATCATGTGGGTCTTTTTCCCATTCAGGATTTAGAACATTTGATCCCCATTATGGATTATCACATGCAAAGAGTGCTTTTGCGCTTTGGGTGCATTGAAGTCATTGATGAGCAATTAAGACAAGCTCTTATCAATCGAGAGAATGTGCCATCTGATGAAGAGATTCGATCCGCCTCTATCGATGCAGTGCACCAGCTAGCGCGCTATTCAGGGCATTCCGTATTTAATATTCATGATTTTCTCTGGCCGCTCGGCAGAAGCTGCTGCAAAGAAAAACCGCTCTGCCAGCACGGCCATTGCGATAAGTCTCCTTGCACGTTTGATTCTTTTGTCCAACTTCCCTCCCCACATACCCATTGCGTCTTTGAAGGAACCTGCAAAGGAAGCCTCGATGAAGGCTATAGAAATCTCTGGCAACCGTTAATCGTTACTCATTATTACTAGAGGAGTAGAGTATGCAACAAACTCTGCTCGAGCAAGCCATGCGAAACAATCAAAGTAGCGGTCTAAGTCTTCAAGTGACGTTTTGAATTCATCGCTTCCAAGAGAAGCTGCTGCAAATAGTTCGCGAACTCTTAGAATTTCTCTTAAGTGTCCTTTCCATCGGGGATCTTCAACAGTGAGATAAAACAAATCCAGCGCTCTTGTTACAGCGCCCCAGTAACGCGATGGGTTGTCTTTTGCTCGAAGAGCTCGGCTCACTTCGCTCCCAATATTGGCCATTTGTTGAACGAGAGAATACTTTGCCCAACTTTCTCGAGCTGATTCTAAATGTTCATTAGTCATGTTTGACCAATTGATCGACAATTTCTCGAATTTTTTGACGGATTAAAGGATCATCAACTCCGCGAGAATCATTGCCTTGCGATGGTCTCAGATTGATTACGGAATCGTATTCAATCCATTCATCTCCGGATTGCTGGAGATAGAGATTGATGCCCCAGAGGTTTGCTTGTTTTGATCCGTTTTCTAAGAGAATTTCTTCCCCATCCGAATGCATTGCCATTCCGGCAATCATAATTGCTCGTTCCACATCAACGACTGCTTTGACCAAGGCGCCATATCTGCTTTTCAATTCTAAATCGAGCAGGTCAGCTTTTTGCACTTGCTGTTCTATCATTTTGGTAGGCATATCAAATCCTCGAGAAATTCTGAGAATAGCACGAAATAGTCGAGGAAGGCAAGAATTCAATGGAGGACGGGAGACGCATTCAAAACTTTTGATTGGAAGAAAGCTCATTTTGCTCTTCTTCCATTGCCGGCTTTTTGTTCTCTAGAACTCGCCTAATATGTCTATCAAAATCTGATTCAAATAGGCGATCCTGGACAATACGATATTTCTCGAATTCGTTTTCGGCAAAGGATTTTGCGACTTCTTGGCTTACTTTTCCAGGATGATTCAAAATGTCTCTTTCATTAAATTTTAGAAAGGCGTTTAGTTTTTCAGCCCAATCTTTCATGGTCATAGGGATGTTTCTCTTAGCTCTATCTTCAGCATAATCGAGATACATGGTTATGAAGTGGTCAAGAGATCTCAACTCTTCTTGAGTCAGGTAATTCTTTGCAATCACGACATCCGGTTTAAGAATTTTTCCATGGGACCCATTTTTCCAAGTAGTCAGCCCCATTCTATCTTTCTTGCTATCTGCTCGTTTAATAATTAATTCTGCAGCTGTATGTCCATGAATAGCAAAATGAAGCTTGTTTTGTACTTCAGCAAAAAAACTTTGCGTAATCTCGGCCTTTGGGTCGTAATCCATTGCTGTGGCAAAGATATCCGTAATCTTTTGGTAAAATCTCCGTTCGCTGGCACGGATTTCTCGAATTTCTTCCAGCAGGTTATCAAAATAGGCCTTATTGAAAAATGAACCGTTTTTCAATCGCTCTTTATCAAGCACATAGCCACGAATGGCAAAGTCCTTTAAGACGCTCACAGCCCATTGCCTAAACTGGATAGCTCGGAGAGAATTGACTCGAAAGCCAACAGCAATGATGGCATCGAGACTATAAAACTCAATATTTCTAGCAACTTCACGGGCACCTTCTTTTTGAACTATCCGGAAATTCCGGATAGTTGCATCTTTGCGTATCTCATTCTGATTAAATAGGTTAATTAAATGCTCATTGATGGTTTTCACCGAAACCTCGAATAAAACCCCCATCAATTTTTGTGTAAGCCAGACTGATTCTTCGGCTACGCGAACTTCGATGCTGTTTTCTCTGGCTTGTCCAGTAAAGATCAGAAATTCCACAGTGCTATTGCGAATATTGGCCCTTTTTTCTTCACTCATAGACGCCCCATGATTTGTGCCTTGAGAATAAAGATTGTAGGTGAATTTTTGAATAAAAAGAAGTCGGAGTTTTCACCTGGCCTATGTTTGGAGATGGAGAGCGTTATTTCAGAACTTTTTCATGGAGTGGTTTTTCTTTTTTAGCTACGATTCTTTCTAAGAATTTAGATTAAAGAAAGTGAGTTATATCTGTAGAGAGGGTTAAAGATGGGTAGAAAAAGTATATCGTCAGGTTCGCCTATGGAAAAGCCGATTGGCTTCTCACGAGCAAGCAGAGTTGGCAACATAATAGCTGTAGCCGGTACGGCTCCAATCGGCCCAAATGGCCAAACGGTAGGCATCAATGATGTTTATGAGCAGACGAAATACTGTATCCAAATTATGAAGAAGGCAATAGAAGAAGCGGGAGGCTCGCTCCAGAATGTCATCCGAACCCGGGTTATGCTAGTGGATATGTGCACCTGGAAAGAAGCTGCCAAGGCGCATGGAGAATTCTTCTCTGATATTCGTCCCGCCTGTACATTTGTTGAAGTAAAAGGCTTTATCAAAAAAGAATGGCTTGTAGAGACAGAAGCAGATTGCGTAATCAGCTAAAAATAGAAATAAAAAAGCCGGGGTTTTACCCGGCCCTACATTTGGAGGTGGAGAGACGGCGCTTTTGAGTGGTCAAAATTTTCCCACTCACGCTATTCTGTACTGAAAAACTTCATTTCAGCTTTACAAAAGAGAGGATCTAGAGGCCCTTTTAGGAAAAATTTGCAAATCACAGGAACTGACCCATGGATGTAACTTGACCTTGCCCCCTACAATCAAAGCAATTGCATATAGAACTCTCATATTAATTTTCTCTCAAAGACTTATTGACCAATTGAACCTCAATTTCCCCACAGCTTGTGGGTAATTTATTCCCTGTCTTCTATAATGACTTTCGTAAGTAATGAAATGAAGTGCTATATTTATAACCAGGACGGGTGAATTCCAATTCAAATCCCGCTTTCCGATAAAAACCAAGAGCTTGAAAAC
>JASHWX010000172.1 GCA_030043815.1 Candidatus Rhabdochlamydia sp. | reverse complement strand
TCCCTCTTTGTCGGGTTGTGTTGGAAACAATGCTCCAAAAAATCTTTATTTATTCTCGGCGGGACGCTGCTCACATCAGGGCTTGCCCTGCTTGGTATCTTTTTTTCTCAATTCATCGTGCGAGGCGGCATCATCAATTACAATAAGGCCACACTCGGCGCTGACACTGAGCGCATGCATTATATCAAGATTGCCCTCAACATGATTAAGGATCATCCACTTTTGGGTGTTGGATTTAATAACTTTCAGCTTTGCATCAATGATTATCTTGCTTCAACTGAACAAAACACTTTGTTTTCCAAAGTTCATAATATTTATCTCTTAGTCGCTTCTGAGATCGGCCTGATCGGACTTGTTTTCTTTCTCCTTTTTATTTTTTCTATCTTAAGAAAAACATTCTCAGGCCATTGGTCTTTAGACAAAATTTATCTCTTCAGTGCTTTTGTTGGAGTTCTCTTGATTGGTTCCTGCGATATGTATTCATTAAATTCCATGCAAGGCAAGCTTCTCTTTTTTGGACTTGCTGCTTTCCTCTATGTCATTTCACTGCGTGATGCTCAGCAAAAATATTTTCTTGACCTTTTTCGTAAAAATAAATTACGTTCCGCATTAAACGGAGGTTAGTATGACTAAAAGATGGCTACAGTGTTTAATGGGATTATGTGTGCTCGGTACAGCTACTGCATATGGGATGATGAGGGAAGAAGGAATGCGCGTAGATCCAGCAAATGATAATGGGCAAACGCAACCTATTTCAAGAGATTTTTACAGCGCGCCTTGGCCGAAAATAGTCAATGACTGCTATCTTTCGGTCGCAGCAGACTTTTTGTGGTGGGAAGCTAATCAAGGCGATACTGATTATGCAGGTGTATACGAAGAATTTGCCGATGTCACGCTCCCGACGCTTGGCCTATCAGGCGTTTTAACAGTCCAAAGCGATCGCAATGTCCATTATAAGTTTGACCCAGGATTCCGCGTCGCCATAGGAGCAAGGCCGCATTATGACGATTGGCATATCGATTTGATATGGACGCATTTCAATACGTCGGCTAATGACCGTACTGATTTTCCCGACGACATTACAGCTCAGAATGTGTATTCGTTTTACTTCATTCCTCCTTTCAGCGGCATGGGCACAAATGGCCCCAATGCCAAGGCCCATTGGCAAGCTTGGTACAATACACTCGATCTCGACTTGAGCCGAGCATTTGCCGTCAGCAAATACTTTGGATTCAAAGGGCACGTGGGTGTGAGAAACCTGTGGCTTCGTGAAAAGTATGCTAATCTTTTCATCAATAATTCTGCACAAAGAGATGCCCCGTTTGTCATTTTCTATGATACTCTCGCATTAAGCCGCGAAAATATCTGGGGAATCGGACCGATGATCGGCTTGGATTCTATTTGGAAAGTCTACCGTGGATTCAGCGTGTTTGGAAACGTCATGTTCTCTATGATGTACAGCAATGTCAACTCCACTTTAAAAGGATATGTTTTAACATCTCCTTCGGTGAAGCTGACTTCCCAACGCGGCCACTTCCACGCCGTGCTTCCAGAAATCGACATTCTGCTCGGAGGCCAATACGATGCATTTTTCTCAGACGATCGCTATCACCTCAATATCCGTTTAGGCTGGGAATTTAGAAATTTGTTTAACTCAGATGCATTGTTCGGTGCAACCACAGTATATGGAAGCAGTTTCATGTTAAGCGGCCTGACAACAGGCTTTTGCTTTGATTTCTAAGTGGAGGCCGGGTTTCCCCCGGCCTTTTTTCTCCCCAAATATTTCTCCCTCCTATAGAATGACAGATTCATTGGAGAAAACTCATGAAAGTTGCATTAGTTACTGGAATTACAGGTCAAGATGGCTCGTATCTCGCTGAACTTCTTTTGGAGAAGGGATATTGCGTGCACGGGCTTGTCAGGCGCTCATCTTCGTCGAATTTATCTCGCATCCATCATCTTTTAAATGACAGCCGATTGAGCTTGCATGAAGGGGATCTGTCCGATGCATCTTCATTGGACCGATTGATCAGTGAAGTACAGCCCGATGAAATGTACAACCTGGCAGCAATGAGCGATGTTAAAGTCTCCTTTGAAATCCCTGAATACACAGCCGATGTCGATGGGCTAGGAGTGATACGCTTGCTTGAGGCCATCCGGAAAAATTGCCCTGCCGCTCGCTTTTACCAAGCATCGACATCTGAGCTTTTTGGCAAAGTGCAGCAAATCCCCCAATCCGAATCGACGCCATTTTACCCCCGTTCTCCTTATGGTGTCGCAAAATTGTATGCTTATTGGGCTGTTGTGAACTATCGCGAAGCGTACGGATTGTTTGCAAGCAACGGGATCTTGTTCAATCACGAAAGCCCACGCCGCGGAGAAACTTTCGTATCGAGAAAAATCACGTTAGCTGCTGTGAAGATTGCTGCGGGCCAGCAAGAAAAGCTGCTCCTCGGCAATCTGGATGCAAAGCGGGATTGGGGATATGCCCGTGATTTCGTCGAGGGGATGTGGATGATGCTCCAACATCCCGTTGCAGAAGATTATGTGCTCGCAACAGGCCATACGACGACCGTAAGAGCCTTTGTCGAACTCGCATTTCAAGAAGTCGGTTTCGAGATTGAGTGGAGAGGCAGCGGCGTGGAGGAAAAAGGATACGATCGCAGTACAGGCCGCCTTCTTGTCGAAGTGTCTCCCGAGTTCTTTAGGCCCTCCGAAGTGGACCTTTTGATCGGAGACCCTAGCAAAGCAAAGGAGAAATTGGGCTGGTCGTCTAAAACCACCCTCGAAGAGCTCGTGCGTTTGATGGTCGCCCACGATCGGGAGACAATCATGGGCAAAGAATTTTCCAGGTTGTCGTGAAAACGGTATGCGTTGATGCACGCCTCCTTTCAGGTCCCGGGATAGGCACCTATTTAAAAAATTTGCTTCAGCGCTTGCAAGATGTGCCGATCCGCTGGCATGCACTCGTCTCCGATGTCGAAAGCTTTCCTTTTAAAGATAAAATTAACCCCATCGCCGTCAGCAGTCCGATCTATTCCGTCAAAGAACAGCTCGAGCTGCCGTTAAAAATTCCTGCATGCGACCTTTTTTGGTCCCCCCACTATAATGTCCCCCTGTTTCCCATCCGGGCAAAGAAGCGCCTTGTCACTATCCACGATGTCTTTCACCTCGCTCATGCTCATGAATTGACGTTTCACCAGCGGCTTTACGCTAAAAAAGTGATACGGCGCGCCGTCAAAGGGTCTCGTGCAATCATCACAGACTCCCAATTCTCTAAGGCAGAAATTCAACGTTTTACGGGCGCTGAAACAATCGACGTCATCCCTCTCGCCGCCGATCCCGATCTTTTTACGCCGCAGCCATCCGCGAGATCGGAATTTCCCTTTATCTTGTTTGTCGGAAGCCCCAAACCCCATAAAAACTTGAAAGGATTAGTCGCAGCCTTCAAAATGCTTAAAACAGAGGTCAATCTCGTCATCATCGGCAAAAAAAAAGGGGTGAATGGGTTGGAAAATCTCGAGAAGCTCCAAGGCGAGCGCATTCAATTATTGCACGACATACCCGATCACCGGCTGCCCCATTTTTACCGCACTGCCGAGTTGATGGCCTTTCCTTCCTTTTATGAGGGTTTCGGCCTTCCCCCGCTCGAAGCGATGAGCTGCGGATGTCCGGTGATTGTTTCAAATGCAGGCGCCCTTCCCGAAGTGTGCGGGGACGCCGCCGTGTATGTCGATCCCCACTCCGAGGCTCAAATGGCAAGCGCCATCGATGAGCTGCTGCAAAATCAAGACAAAAGGCGAGCGCTTTCCATCAAAGGATTGGAGCAGAGCAAGCGGTTTAGCTGGAAAAATGCCGCAGACGCGCATTTCAACATCATCGATAGGCTGACCTCATGAAAACAGCGCTCGTCTATGATTGGCTCGTCACAATCGGCGGTGGAGAAAAGACGTTGCAGGCCATTGCCGAATCCTATCCAGCGCCCATCTATACACTTTTGAGAAAGAAATTAGAGGGAACATTTTTTGAAAACTGTGAAATCCACTCTTCTTTTTTACAACACCTTCCTTTCTCTTCCTCCTACTATCGCCATCTCCTCCCTTTATTTCCTCTCGCCATCGAGCAGTTTGATTTGAGCCAATACGACCTCATTCTCTCTACATCCCATGCCGTGGCAAAAGGCGTATTGACCCATCCTGGGCAATTGCACCTTTGCTATTGCTTGACCCCCATGCGGTATGCTTGGGATTTGACACACCGTTATTTGGAGGGCACAGGTTTTCTGCAGAGGCTCCTTGCTCGCCCTGCGCTCCATTATTTAAGAAATTGGGACATCGCATCGCTATCTCGAGTCGATCACTTCGCAGCCATCTCGCATTACATCGCGAGGAGGATCAAGAAAAATTATGGACGCGATGCCGAGGTCATTTATCCCCCCGTCGATGTGGACAAGATCCCATTTAGAGAAAACAAGGAAGATTTTTATCTCGCTGTCTCCCGCCTAGTCCCTTATAAAAAAATGGATTTGATCGCGCAGGCATTCTCCGAGCTCCCCGACAAGCGGCTCATCATCATTGGAGACGGGCCCGAGATGAAAAAAGTAAAATCCAATGCGAAAAAAAATGTCGAAATTTTAGGATACCAGACCGATGCCGTCATCAGGGATTATATGCAACGCGCGAAGGGTTTTGTCTTTGCTGCCGAAGAGGATTTTGGAATCGTTGCAGTAGAATCTCAAGCAGCCGGAACGCCGGTCATCGCGTTCGGTCGAGGAGCCGCCTTAGAAACAGTGATCGACAATGAAACAGGAGTGTTTTTCAAAGAGCAGACTGTTCCGAGTTTGTTGAACGCTGTAAAGCTGTTTGACATGTCATTATTCGACCCGAAGCGCATTCGGGAAAATGCGCAGCGCTTTAACAAAGAGCGTTTTAAAAATGAAATGACCCATTTTGTGACCCGAAAAGTTGAGGAATTCCATGAAAATCATCATTCTCGCCGGAGGTAGCGGAACCCGTCTTTGGCCGTATTCTCGCAAATGCTACCCTAAGCAATTTTTGCATTTCGGAGACAAAAAGACGCTGCTTCAAAAGACCATCGAACGTTTTGTCGGAACATATGCGCTTTCCGATTTTTTGATCGTCACCAATCAAGATTATTACCATCTCGTCAAATCGCAAGTCTTAGAGATCGCGCCCGAGCTGGCAAAGCAAATTTTGGTCGAGCCTGAAAAGAAAAACACCGCCCCTGCGATTGCCCTCGGTCTTTCTTACTTAAGGGATGTCATGCAAGTTTCCGATGATGAAAACGTCATCGTGTGCTCATCAGATCATTTGATTGCACCTGTCGACACGTTTTTAAATGCCGTCAAAAAGGGGGAATCCATAGCGCCCCAGGGCAAACACGTCATCTTTGGCATCCGCCCCAATAAACCCGAGACGGGCTATGGGTATATTAAAGGAAAATATGAAGTTGAAGCATTCATTGAAAAACCCAAACTCGAAGCTGCCCAAAAATATGTGCTCTCCGGGGATTATTTTTGGAATTCGGGGATTTTCATCTTCCACATTGCGACCTTTATAGAAGAGATGAGTCGTTTTTGCCCCCAAATCAATCCCCAATTGCCCTTTCAAGAATTTGTTTCCCGCTTTAGCGAGCTTCCCGACATTTCGATCGACTACGCCCTGATGGAAAAATCGAAAAAGACTGTTGTAATAGCGTTAGATGTCTCCTGGTCCGATGTCGGTTCTTGGGACAGCGTCTATGAGATCATGGAAAAAGATAGCAATCAGAATGTAAAAATCGGCAATGTGCTCGATATCGATACAAAGAATTGCTTGATCATGGGAGGCAAGCGATTGATCTCCACCATCGGACTGGAAGATATGCTCGTCGTCGAAACGGAGGATGCCCTCTTCATCGGGAAAAAAGGAGAGTCCCAGCGGGTCAAGTCCCTTGTTGAAGAACTTGTGAAGCTAAAACGCAAAGAGCCCGATGAGCACTTGACACTGCACCGCCCTTGGGGCAAATTCACCATTTTGGAAGAAGGCGATCGCTATAAAATCAAACGGATCACTGTAGATCCGAACCAACGCCTCAGCTTGCAAATGCATTATCACCGCAGCGAACATTGGGTCGTCGTCAAAGGGACGGCAAAGGTCACCATCGGGGAAGAAGAGAGTATCATTCATGAAAATGAGAGCATCTATGTCCCTAAAGGATGTGTGCACCGCCTAGAAAATCCCGGCAAAGTCGCCTTGCAATTAATCGAAGTGCAAGTCGGAGAGTATGTCGGCGAGGACGACATTGTCCGATTCCAGGATGATTATGCTCGCCATTAAACGGGGTCTTTCACTCGCGGATGCAAAGAGGCTGTCGTATGCGCTTTCCCTCTTAGCGTTTTTTCTCCTCATTACACTCGGCAATACTCTTCGCTTCCTTCCATTCAGCCGGCATCACGACCACCTCCTCATCACGGAGCTATTGCTTTTTTCTTCCTGCTTTATTTCCCTGTTTTTTATCCGGATTGATCGAAATTCCATCCTCTTTTTAATCGGCGCCACGTTTCTCATTTTCTTTTCCTTTCTTCAAGGCGTCTTCATACAAGGATTTGAACTCGTCCCGTTCATGTATTGTTTCAGGCTCATTGCAACGCTTGCTGCCGGCATCGTCTTAGGACATATTTTTTCAGAAAAATATCAAGGGGATTTGTGGGGGCTTCTTTCTTGGCTGCTTAAAGGGTATTTGGTGGCAGCCGTTTGCAGCTACGCCATGTACCTCATTTTTCCCAATTCCAAGGTGTTATGGGAAGTTTTGGAGCAGTACGGCATTAAATTTGTGGGGGATCCCCACGTCAAACGGTTCGTCTCCGTCTATTTCGATCCCAACTACTATGCTGCCATCGCCTGCATCCCTTTTCTCATCAGCACTGCCCTGTATTTTCATAGAAAGAATTTCCGCTACCTGTTCAGCGCTGTGTTTTTCTTTCTCACCATTTCCTTAACAAATTCGCGGAGCGGGATCGCGACATTTTTAATCTCGGCCTTTTTTGCCACCCTTATTTACGGCAATCCCCAAGTCATCCTCAAGGTGAGAAGTTATCGGTACTTCTTTTTAGTGCTTCTTCTGTGTTTGACAGCATTTTTTATCCTCTTCTCGGAGAAGATTTTTTCGATAGTCGGATCACGCGTAGCGACAATGGCCGAAGATGAATCTGCAGGAGCCCGCTGGTGGTCCTTTCTCACCGGCGTCAAACTCATCCAAGAGCATCCATTTTTTGGGGTCGGCTATAATTACATTCGCCCCTTCCATATCATCATCGATTCATCTGTTTTGTTTTTTATGACCTGTTTTGGCATCATCCCTTTTTTCGGAATGGCTTTATTCAGCGTCTCATTTCTCTTTCAGCTTTACTCTAAATTCAAAAGAAACAGTCAATGTGTTGCTGTGAAGAAGTTTGCATACACATTCTTGATCTATGTTGTCTCCGTAATTGTGTTTTGTTCGTTTTTTAATAACGTAATCTTTTACACCTTCTGGCTTGTCCCCGCCATGATCCTCTTGGTGTTTATGAAAAAATATAGTACAAAGACATTCGGAGGTGAATATGGTTAAAAAGAAGATCGAAAAACATATAAAAGCTCTGATTCCTACCCGAGATGAAACCTATCTCAAACGCAGACTTACCGTGCAGCCGTTAACAACAGAAGTTGCGCCAAGAAAAAAGCGGGTGACAGCAGCTGCAACAGGTAAAAAAATGAAGTGATCATGGATTATATACTGCTCCCGCTCAAAAAGTGTGAATCTGCCAGCGTCGGACAGCCAGTGAATTTGAACCCGCCTGCATCGCTCAACTTGTTCAAGTTGAGCCTGCTTCCCTTGCAAAAGAGCGAACCCCCGCTCTTTTGCAAGTGTCCGCAGCAGCGCCGGCTTCGCCTGGTTCAAATTCACGGCGTCCCTCCGGGCCCGGTTCGCTTCGCTCACCTGCTTTCCTTAGAAAATGTCTATGGACATTTTCTAAGTGTTCGCAGCCTTGGCATTTTCACTCTTTTTGAACGGTCGCAGTATACCCAACTTTTGAATCAACTTGGGTTTATTTGTGGATGTGCTTATTGAGGACGCCGGAAAGCTTCATCATGTCGAGCGGCGATTTGTTCCCGAAGACCTTTGCAAGCTTTGCATCGGGGATAATGCGGCGTTTGTTTTTAGGATCTTGAAGATCGTGTTTTTTGATATACTCCCAAACTTTTTTGACAACCTCGGGGCGCGAGAGCTCATCCGACCCGACGATGTCCGCAAGCTCTTTTGAGAGAGAATATTTAGGCTGTTCTCGTGTAGTCTTTTTCTTTTTGGAAACTGATTTTTCTTCTTTTTTTGCTGGGGCCTTTCCGCCTTTGCGGGCCTTGCGGACGTATGCTGTTTTCGGGTGGTCTTTGTATTTTTCGTAAAGGTCATCGAGGTTATTGACGATCACGTCGCAATCCGGGAAATTGGAGCAAGAGAAGAACGGTTTGCCGAAGCGGGAGCGGCGCTGGACCATTTTACCGTCGCAACCTAAAGCGGGGCAAGTCGGCATGTCTTTGGCAGGGATTTCATCCTTTTTGGGGATGTTGACAATCCCGTGGCACTCGGGGTAGCGCGTGCATCCAAGAAAAGGTCCGAACCGGCCGAAGCGCAGCTTCATAGCGCTGCCGCACTTAGGGCATTTTTGATCCCAGTCGAAGGTGGGGTCATAGTCTTCTTTTTTAAAATCCAACGCTTCGATCGGGCAAGTGAATTTGCAATTGGGATAATCGGAACAGCCGTAAAAATACTTCTTTCTAGACCAGATTTTGAGAAGCTTATGGCCGCTTTCAGGGCAGATGAGATCTGTTTCGATGCGCGGAACGAACGCTTCCTTCTCAGCAGTCTTGACAAAAGGAATGAATTTATTCCAAAAATCTTTAATGAGATCTTTCCAATCCGTTTGATTTTCGGCGATATGCTCGAGTTCGTCCTCCATCGCCGCCGTGAAACCCACATCCATGATCATCGCAAAGTTATCTTCGAGCATTTGCGCGATGACTTTGCCGAGCTCGGTGGGTTTTAGCGTGCCTTTTTCTTTTGTCGTGTAGTCGCGGCTTTGGATCTTGTTCATGATCGTCGCATAAGTCGATGGGCGGCCGATCCCCGATTTTTCCAGTTCTTTGACAAGAGAGGCTTCTGTAAAGCGTGGAGGAGGGCGTGTAAACGCCTGTTGAGATTGCACTTCCAGTAGCAGAAGCGGCTGCCCCTCTTGCATCAGCGGCAAAATTCTATCCTGCTCTTCTTTTTCTTTCTCTTCGTGGTCTCCTCGATCGTATTTCTCTTCATAGACCGCGAGAAATCCTGGAAATTTGATCACAGAGCCCGTCGCGCGCAAAATCATGTCTTTGTCGGTGTCGATATCGCAAGACACTGTATCATAGATCGCCGGATTCATCTGCGAGGCTAAGAAGCGGCGCCAGATGAGCACATACAGTTTGAATTGATCAACAGAAAGAAAAGGCTTGAGCCGATCCGGGGTATTGTGAAGATTGGTAGGGCGGATCGCCTCGTGCGCATCCTGAGCGCTTTTTTTCGTGTGGTATTGCTTGCCCTCATGGGGGAGATACTCTTTGCCGTAGGTCTTTTCGATAAACTTGCGGGCGGCATCGATCGATTCGGGAGCGAGGCGAACCGAGTCGGTACGCATGTAGGTGATCAAACCTTCCGCCCCTTCGTGGCCTAGGTCGATCCCTTCGTAGAGGCCTTGTGCAATGTTCATCGTCCTCGATGCCGAAAACCCATAGTGTCGGCTTGCCTCTTGCTGCAGGGTCGAGGTGATGAAAGGCGCGACAGGGTTTCTCTTTTTCTCCTTGCGCTCGACAGAATGCACTTGGTAAGCGGCATTTTGCAGCTTGGAGACGATCTCCTTTGCCGTTTTCTCGTCGGGGATTGTAAATATTTCTTTGCCGGCTATGGGCTCTTTTTCGACGCGTTTGCGGTGCACAGAGTAGAGGGAAGCGACAAAAGGATGCTCATCCTTTTTTGTTTGCAGGACGGATTGGATGTTCCAGTATTCGACAGGGACAAAGGCCTCAATTTCTTTTTCCCGATCGACGACCAGTTTGAGGGCGACAGACTGAACGCGCCCCGCTGAAAGGCCGCCATCGCGGGCGCCCTGCACTTTTCGCGTGAGGATCGGGGATATCTTATAACCTACGATTCGATCTAAAAGGCGGCGGGCCTGCTGGGCATCGACGAGAGCTTGGTCGATGTTGCGCGGATGTTTTAAAGCCTCTAAGACAGCCTCTTTGGTAATCGCGTTAAATGTGACGCGCCGGTATTTCGTCCCTTTGGGAAGGATCGAAGCGATGTGCCATGCGATCGCCTCTCCCTCGCGGTCGGGGTCGGGAGAGAGATAGACGACATCGACGTGCTTGGCAGCTTTTTTCAAGCGCTCGATCACTTCTTTTTTATCTGGCAGGACAACATATTCGGGGTCAAAGTTATGTTCCGTATCGATCCCGAATCCTTTTTGGGGAAGGTCGCGGACGTGGCCGAGCGAAGACTCAAAGAGATAACCTGAGCCTAGAAATTTTTTTAAAGTTTTAATCTTCGCCGGCGATTCGACGATGATGAGCGCTTTCGTCATCTACGCTACCTTACATAAAGAGTGTGAGATTAGAGCCAAATCCCGCGAAATGCAAGCAATTTTTATTTTTTAATTAATTTCTTTGATCTTAGACTCTATACCCCCTCGCTCAAAAAGTTGGATTTCGAGCGAGTGGGGTATAAGTTAACTTGACGGGAATGCTAAGGAATGTTTAGGATTTTCGTCTATGATAAAGAGAATTTTTTTGATGATATGCCTTTTGTTGCCGCTGGCGGCATTTGCCGATGAGCCGCCGAAGGTGGGCCTGCTTGTGATGGCGACAGGCAAATACAATGCGATGGGGTTGAAAATGATCGAATCTGCGCGCGGGCATTTCCTTCCTCATTGCCAGAGGACGTTTTTCATTTTTACTGATGGCGAGGCCCCTCAGGAGTGCGATGTTGTGCGGGTGGGCCAAGCGAAATTAGGCTGGCCGGACGATACGCTCAAGCGATTCCATGTGTATCTGGCGAACAGAGATTTATACAAAGACCAGGATTATCTGTTCGCGATCGATGCCGATATGGTGTTTGTTCAAGATGTGGGAGAAGAAGTGCTAGGGGATTTGGTCGCAACGCGGCATTGGGGCTTTTTAGACAAAAGAGGGAGTTATTGCGGCAATAAGAAATCGGCAGCGTATGTGGCGCGCAAAGATCGGAAGGAGTACTGCTGCGGGGCGTTTTACGGGGGAAAACGCGAAGAGATGATTAAACTGTTTGAGGTCAATGTCCAACATGTTGACAAGGATTTGAAGAAAGGCGTGGTCCCAAAGTGGCATGACGAAGGCCATCTCAACCGCTATTTCATCGATCATCCTCCAACCGTGCTATTGAGCTCTTCCTATTGCTTTCCTGAAGGTTGGGATCTGCCTTTTGAGCCCAGGTTAGTTGCTCTCGTGAATAAATCTAAGAGTTTGCGAAAATGAAGCGATTTTTGAAGATTTTAAGCCTGGTCGCTGTGCTCTGCGCAAGCTTTGCTTGGGGAGCGCTGAGTTATCCTGTATTCGGCTGGAAGGCGAAAATCGTCAATGTCTTCTTTAAAGAAAAAAAAGAGCTTTTATATCCCGTCGCAGAGCACAAGCCTTTTGTCATTATCATCCCTTCTTATAACAATATTGAATGGGTCGAAAAGAACTTAAAGTCGATTTTTGCGCAAAAATATGATAACTACCGCATCATCTATATCGATGATGCTTCACGGGATGGGACGGATGAAAGGGTCAAGGACCTTGCCGCTTTAGCACAGCATGAGCATCATTTTGAATTGATCCAAAACGAATCCAATCAAGGAGCCTGTGAAAACATCTACCGCGCGGTGCATTCTTGCAGAGACGATGAGATAGCGATCATCCTCGATGGCGACGATTGGCTTGCCCACGACCGCGTTTTAGAAAGGCTCAATGAGATTTACGCCAATCACGATGTGTGGATGACGTATGGGAGTTACATCGAATACCCCACGTATTCTTACACTGTGGCTAATTTCGCAAGGCAATTGCCAAGAAAAATCATCAAGAACAATCGCATCCGCTCATTCACGCGAAAGCACTGGTGCCTATCCCACTTAAGGACCTTTTATGTCGGTCTGTTCAAAAAGATTAAAAGTCGCGATTTGCTCCTCGACGGCAAGTATTACGATACCACTTATGACCTAGGCTTCATGATCCCCATGGTGGAGATGGCAGGGGACCATGTGAAGTTTGTCAAAGATGTCCTCTACATTTACAATCGCGCCACTCCGTTTAACGACAATAAAATCAAAGCGATCAGGCAGCAGCAGATTGCCAATCATATCTTTGATTTGCCCTGCTATGCCAAACTGACTTCGCTGTCTGCCGAAGGCCGATACGAGAAAGAAATCCGATGAAGTCTATCATTCTTTTTCTCCTCCCGATTCTCTTATTCTCAAAGGAATCCGTTCAAACAGATGAAGATCACAGACGGATGGGATTTTTTTCAGCGCTCTATGACATGGCAGAAGCCAAGAAAAAGCCGTTGAATGCCATTCCCCCGGTTCTGCATTTCATTTGGCTTGGGCCAAAACCTTTCCCTCCTACTTCGATTGCTGCAGTGAAAAGCTGGATAGATCGGCATCCAGGCTGGTCCTATCAATTTTGGTCCGATCAGAAGCGGCAGGCTCCCGATGAAAGAATGAAAGTCAGGGGGTTTGAAGACTTTCCGCTTGAAAGTTTAAAAGACTGTTATTTCTCAAGCGACAATTTTGGCGAGCGCGCAAGGCTCTTATCTTATGCGGTATTACTGAGCGAGGGCGGAGTATATGTCGATCACGATGTCGAGTGCTTAAAGGCAATCGATCCCCTCCAGCAATCGCATGACTTCTTTTGCGGCCTAGAACCTCTTGGGCCATCGGTCTTAAGTTCCTCTGTGAATCCGTCTCCTCATCTTATCGGTGCGGCTGCAAAGCATCCCATTCTCATCGCCGCTAAGGGATGGCTTTTGAGAGAATGGGAGCGTTTAGAACAACAGTATCCAGGCATCGATCCTGACTCTGTTTACAACCGCGTGATGCACCGCGCTTTCCGCTCTCTTTACGTCGGGATCAAAGAGGCGCATAGCAAAGATCAGCGAAAGGATGTCGTTTTGCCGAGTGAAAAAGAAGCGGTTTTTGCTGTGCATCGGCATCTTGGAACGTGGCATCAAAAAGAATCCGAGTCTGACATCAAAGTCAAAAGCCTCTTTTCTAAGATTGGAAACGAGCTGAACCGCAACTTTTTTCTCGCACTCACTTTGACCATTGCCAATGTTTGCCTCTTTCTCTTCTTGCTCTGGAAAATGTTCCAAAGGAGGAATGTGTGATCCTCCTTTTACTTGCGATCGGTTCATGCCTATTCGGCGATGATTTCGATCAACTGATGGGCAAATCTACGCCGCATTGGAACTATGTCGCGCAGTCTCAAGATATCGACATGCTCGAGCGCGCAAGGTCTCTTTATGAAAAAAACCAAAGCGCTCAATTGATTGCGGACGGGCCGTATAAAATCCCTCCCGTCATTCACTTCATTTGGCTGGGGCCCCGCCCTTTCCCTCCCCAGTCTGTAGAAAATGTGAGGACCTGGATCGCTAAAAATCCAGCATGGAAGGTCAAGTTCTGGACAGATCGCGAGCGTGAGCCTCCCTGTGAAGGGATGGAAAAGGTCTTCGTTCAAGACTTTCCCTTCTTGAAATTAGGCGGTTGTTACGAAGATTCGCAAAACTGGGCAGAAAAATCGGATGTCCTCAGGTTTGAGATCCTTTTTCAAGAAGGAGGCCTCTACGCCGATCACGATGCCAATTGCCTTCGCCCATTTAGCAGCATGAACCGAGGCTATGATTTCTTCTGCGGATTAGAAACTCCCCATGAGCCCTTCGTAGGAAGGAACATCACCTGCGGCAACGGGGTGATTGGATCTAGGCCCGGGCATCCCACAGTTGCCAAAGTGATCGACCTGATTGCAGAAAATTGGGAGGCGCTCGGAGAAAAATTCCGCGGAAAAGACCCGTATTCCCGCATTGAAGTGGTGATGCAGCGCACCTACATCGCTTTGACAATTGCCTTGGCGGACACGATCAATCGCGATGGAAATGTCGACATCGTCATGCCAGCTGCCTACTTCTTCTCCAAATCGGGTATCGCCCCGATCTACTCACTGCATTTTTACGACACGACATGGGACGATTACCGATCGCGCAAGACCGATATGGAGCAATTAAGCGAAAAAACACTTCGAAAAATTGAGAAAAAGACTCGCATCCTATCGTATGTGTTAATCGGTCTATTTTTTCTCAACGGGCTTTGTTTTGTTCTACTTAAAAGACGGAAATCAACATGAAAAAAATCTTTTTAATTCTTCTTTGTTTCTCAGTATTTGCTTGCGGCTGTCAAAAGAAAAAAGTGCATAAAAAGCCGCTCTCAGACGACTTTGAATCTCTGACAGGAAAAGATCTTCCCACTTGGGAATATGTAAAAACTCACGACGATTTTGCCTCTTTGGATTTTTTCAAAAGAATATACGCATTGCGAAAAGGGCTCATCGGTGGAACAGAAGAAATTGTACGCATCCCGAAAGTGGGGCACTTCATCTGGATCGGCCCCAAGCCCTTTCCAAGGGAATCGGTAGAAAATATCCGCACCTGGATCGCCAAGAACCCCGACTGGACCTTTTATTTTTGGACAGACAGGGACCGCCCGCTTCCTAATCCCACAATGAAAATGCGCCGGATTCAAGACATCGATTACCTCAAATTGAGAGATTGTTTTAACAAATCGGTCAACTATGGAGAAAAGTCGGATCTGCTCCGTCTCGAGATCCTTTATAAAGAAGGAGGCGTGTACATCGATCACGACGTCGAATGCTATAAACCTTTCGAGCCCTTGAATAAGGCCTTTGATTTTTATTGCGGCATCGATATGCCCTACACCATCAGCCTGCCATCCTGCATCAATCCCACCAACAACCTCATCGGCGTCAAACCAGGCCATCCGATCGTGATGCGCTGCATGGACCTCCTCGCTGAACAATGGGACAAGCTCGAAGAAGAGTATCCTGGCTCCAGCGTCGATGAAACACTCAACAGGGTCATCCATCGTACATTTTTTATGTTTGGCGAAGCGATCCGGCAAGCGGGCAATCAAGAAGGCAACCGCGACATCGTCTTTCCTGCCTACTACTTCGATGCGCCCTATAAGGAACTTGCCATTTATGCCCGCCACCTCTATGCCGGTGTTTGGCATGAGAATGAATCTCCCTTTGAAAAAATGGTGAGGCAGCGTTTGATGTACTTGAGCAAAAAAAGCAATAAGATCTTGCTGTTTGTCGGAGTGATGTCCAGCCTTAATTGCTTAGGTCTTGCCGGTCTTTATATGTTAATGAGACGGCGGAAAGCGTGAAAAATCAACTGTTAGAATGCAATGCCCGGGGCATTTTTCCTGGACCATCGGAGAACGAGGAAGAATTCTTCCAGCGCTCTTATCCTCAAACCTCAACTTCGGCTCAAGCGCTCATCGTCACAGCGCGGCTCTTCGATGCTGCACCCGATTGGGTCGAAGTGAAATTCGGCTCCAAAGGCTTAATGCTATGGGAAGGCGCTGCGACTTGGATCGATCCAAAGCTCGGCATCTCAACGATCCAAGTCAGACCTAAATTATGGGGCTATCCGCAAGAAGAGGTGATCGCCCACGAGCTTGTCCATGCCATGCGTCAAAAACTCAACGCAAACAAGTTCGAAGAAATCCTCGCCTTTTACACCGCAAAAAACCGCTTCCGCCGCACCTTCGGCCCGCTCTTTTCCCGTCCCTGGGAAACAACCCTATTTGTCCTCACCATCGCCGCAGGCTGGATCGGCGCCATGTTTGATTTGTATTGGATCTTCTTGCTGCCCGTCATTGTTTTAATAGGGATGATGATCCGTCTCTTCGCCTCGCAGCATCAATTTGCCGCATGCCTGCAAAAATTAAAATCAACCATCAAAGACCCCGACAAAGCACTCGCCGTTGCTCTTCGATTGACCGATCAAGAGATCGAGCACTTTGCGCGCATCGATCCCAAGCAAATCCGCGATTATGCCAATCGAGAAAAAGCCCACCACCTGCGTTGGCAGCAGATCGCGATATCTTATTTTTAAATCCACTTCTTGCGTTTGCTGGCAGAAGGGATATTCAAACTGGAGCGGTATTTGGCGATGGTGCGCCTTGCGCAGGAGATGCCCAGTTTGCCAAAATGCGACGCGATCTGTTCATCTGATAATGGGCGGCGCTTATCTTCGTTTTCAATGGCCTTCGACAGCATTTCTCTCACAGTGTGATTAGAAATGGTTTGCCCTGGCAGTCCTTGATTGAAGAATGATTTCAAAGAAAATGTCCCTTGCGGGCAGGCGAGGAATTTATTCGCAACGGAGCGTGCAACAGTCGACTCATGCAGATTGAGCTCGAGAGCAGCTTCGTGCATTGTCAGAGGAAGCAGGCCCCTTTTTTCACCGTTAAAAAAGGCAACTTGTTTTTTGAGAAGAAATTCTCCGATTCTGCGCAAAGTTTGATTGCGCCGTTCAACAATGCGCTTCAGCCATCGCCCTCCGGCAAGCTGCCTTCGCAAATAAGAGATTTCTTCGGCTTCGAATGTCGCGTCCCGGAGAGCTTCGATATAGATCGGTGCGATTTGAAAATGGGGCAAGAAAGAAGTATTGATCTCGATCTGCCATGCGCCATCGATCTGCAATAAGAGCAGATCAGGTACAATCGCCGCTGCCCTCTGCGTGCAAAAGCGATACCCTGGATGCAAATCGAGCGGTGAGATTTCCTTTTCGACGATATCGACAAGAGATTTGATGGGAATGTGCAAGGCGGTTGCAATTTGCGGCAGGCGATTATGCAAGAGATCGTCAAAGTGTGAAGCAATGATTCGATATGCTAAACTTTCCGGCTTGAGTTGTAGCAAAAGACATTCCCGAAGGTTGCTGGCTCCGATGCCGGGAGGATCGCATGACTGGATCCCCTCTAGTATCCTCTGTAAGGCATCTAGCGGCGCAGAAGGGGCGATCTCTTGAAGCGGAGTTTCTAAAAACCCTTTGTCGTTAAGATGACCGATGATGAGCTCTGCCAAATGCAGATCTTGGCGCTCCTCAAAGATGAAAGAGACTTGCCGCATCAGGTGCTCATATAAGGAAACGGTGGCGGGGATCATGTGTTCGTTTTGAAGCGCC